>CALFOY010000353.1 GCA_937919265.1 uncultured Capnocytophaga sp.
GTATTTTTACTATCTTTGTCTAATATTTCATATAAATTGATTTTTTAATTTAGAAAAAATTAACAAAATGAAAATTTCAATAACAGGAATGGGAAGTATTTCTCCTTTGGGGGCAAACCAAGATGAAATATGGCAGAATTACCTTTCTTCAAACCATCTTTTACAAAACCAAGAGATAGGACAGAAAAAATTTCCAATAGGAAAAATTTCTCCTGATAATCAGCTTCTTATTCAGAAAATACGAGAAGAAAATATTAAATATAATTCTCTTGACGCAACAGTATTATATGCCATTTATGCAAGTAGGCAAGCTTTGAGCCAAGCCCAATGGAAAGGAAATACAGATTTTGGAATTAATATAGGCTCTTCTCGTGGGGCAACTACTCTTTTTGAAGAATATCATAAATATTTTTTAGAAAATGGGAAATGCTTGCCTCTTACATCACCCACTACAACTCTTGGGAATATTGCTTCGTGGGTAATGCAAGATGTCCAAGGGAAAGGTATAGCAATTTCTCATTCTATAGCTTGTTCTACTGCTCTTCACGGATTACTCAATGGTGTTGCTTGGCTGAAAGCTGGTATGGCAGAACAGTTTTTGGTAGGAGGTAGCGAAGCCTCATTGACTGATTTTACGATAATGCAAATGAATTCTTTAAAAATATATGGAGATGCCTCTGAAAAGTATCCTTCTCAGCCATTATTTTTATCTAAAAAAAGAAATTCTATGGTTTTAGGTGAAGGGAGTGCTGTATTTTGTTTAGAAAAAGGTGTTCCTAAACATAGTTTGGCTACTATAACAGGTTTAGGATACGCAACAGAAATGATAACTCATAACATTTCTATTTCGGAGAATGCAGATTGTTTTATTTCATCAATGAAGATGGCTTTAAAAGATTTTTCACCTAATGATATAGATGTTATTATACCTCATAATACAGGGACAATAAAAGGAGATTTAGCAGAATATAAAGCAATTTCTTTAGTTTTTGAAGATAAAATACCTTTATTAACTACAAATAAATGGAAAATAGGTCATACTTTTGGCGCTAGTGGTGCTATTTCGCTTGAAATGGCTATTTTGATGCTCAAAAATCAGTGTTTTATTCCTGTTCCGTATATTGATTATCCTAAAAAAACAGATAAAATCCGTAATATATTAATAAATTCAGTAGGATTTGGCGGAAATGCAGTAAGTATAATTGTTTCTTTACCAGAAAATGCGATATAATGTTTAAGAAAATTATTATTTTTCCTTTTGTAATATTGGTTCGTTTTTATCAAATTTTTATTTCTCCATTAAAACCACCAACTTGCAGATATACACCAACTTGCTCTCAGTATACTCTTGAAGCTTTGAAAAAACACGGGCTTCTCAAAGGAGGAAAATTGGCTATAAAACGAATTATGAGTTGTCATCCGTTTGGAGGTAGTGGCTATGACCCAGTGCCTTAGAATAAATTTTTAGCTAAAATATTTGTAAAACAAAACTAAATTAAAAATATTTCGAAATCTTTTAGTATTTTTGTGCTTTCATTTAAAAAAGAAATTTTGGCGAAAATAATAGAGCAAATAAAACAACCTATTTCTGAGGAAATGGATTTTTTTGAAGGAAAGTTCCGATTATCAATGTCTTCCCCCGTTGCATTGCTTAATCGGATAACCCATTATATTGTCAATCGGAAAGGAAAACAAATGCGACCAATGTTTGTTTTTTTGGTAGCAAAAATGATAGGAAAAGGGCAAGTAAATGAGCGTACTTATCGAGGGGCTTCTGTTATTGAGCTTATCCATACCGCAACTTTGGTGCATGATGATGTAGTTGATGATAGTAATAAACGAAGAGGCTTTTTCTCAATAAATGCATTGTGGAAAAATAAAATAGCAGTTTTAGTAGGGGATTATTTATTATCAAAAGGATTGTTACTTTCTATTGATAATAATGATTTTGATTTACTAAAAATTATTTCTGTTGCTGTACGAGAAATGAGCGAAGGAGAACTCTTACAAATAGAAAAAGCTCGTAGATTAGATATTACCGAAGAGGTTTATTATGAGATTATTAGACAGAAAACTGCTACTCTTATAGCAGCTTGTTGCGCTATGGGGGCTTGTTCGGTAGCGCCTCAAAATTCAGAAATTATAGAAAAAATGAGACTCTTTGGGGAGTACGTAGGAATGGCTTTCCAGATAAAAGATGACCTTTTTGACTATACAGAAGATGCTATTGGAAAACCTACAGGAATTGATATTAAAGAACAGAAAATGACCTTACCTCTTATTTATGTCCTTAACACTTCTTCTGAGAAAGATAAAAATTGGTTGATAAATAGTGTTAAGAAATATAATAAAGATAAAAAAAGAGTAAAGGAAGTAATTGCTTTTGTAAAAGAAAATCAAGGTTTAAAATATGCTGAACAAAAAATGCTGGAATATCAACAAAAAGCATTAGATATTTTAAATGAATTTCCTGATTCTCCATATAAAAAATCTCTTTTACAAATTGTAGATTATGTAATTAGTAGGAATATATAAAATTTGGTATGATATGAAAAAAATATTTTTTTCCTTAATATTATTATTCTCCATAACTTTAAGTTATACTCAAAACTTAGAAGAAGCGCTTTCTGAAAAAATAACAGAACTAAATGGGGCTTATAAAAAAGCTGATTTACAGCAACTTGCTAATGATTTTGAAAGAATAGCTCTCTCAGATAAAGAAAACTGGTTGGCTAATTATTATACTGCTTTTTGTCTTGTTCGCTTAGCAGATGAAGCTGAAGGAAAACAAATAGATGCGTTTTGTAATAAAGCAGAAACATATTTGAAAATTGCAGAAAAACTCCCTGCTGATAAGTCTGAAATTTACGCTCTTTATGCCTATTTATATAGTGCAAAAGTAAAGGCAAACCCTATGTTTCGAGGTTCTTCAATGGGAAAACTTAGTAAAGAATATTCTAATAAATCTATAAAAGAAAACTCAGACAACCCTCGTCCATATCTTATCAGAGCAATAGGGATTTTTTATACACCTAAAATTTTTGGAGGAGGAGCAGAGAAAGCAAAACCTATTTTAGAACAAGCTTTAGAACGATTCAAAACCTTTAAAAGAGAAAAAGTAAATTATCCCAATTGGGGAGAAGGAATGGCAAATCATTTACAAAAACAATATAAAAAATAATAAAAATGGAACAAAATTAGATTTTTAGTTTTGTTCCTTTAATTTTAAGAAATAAAAAATAATTTAATACATTGATAATGAAAAGTTTAAGATATGCTGTAATAGGAGGAGGTAGTTGGGCAACTGCAATTGTAAAAATTCTTTGTGAAAATTTATCTGAAATTTCTTGGTATATGCGCAATCAAACAACTATTGAGCATATAAAAAAATATAAAAATAATCCTAATTATATCAGTTCGGTAGAATTTCCTATTGAAAAACTTAAATTAACAAGTGATATTAATGAGGCAGTAGCAGTAGCAGATGTTCTTATTTTTGTAGTGCCTTCAGCTTTTTTAGTTTCTGAATTGCAAAAATTAACACATTCTTTAGAAGGTAAAATTATCTTTTCAGCTATTAAAGGTATTGTTCCTCAGAGTGGGCTTGTAGTTGGAGAGCATTTTATGAAGTATTATTCTGTACCTATTGAAAATATGGGGGTAATTACAGGTCCTTGCCACGCTGAAGAAGTTGCCTTAGAACGGTTGTCTTACCTTACAGTAGCTTGTGGAGATATTGAAAAAGCAGAGATGATGAGCAAAACTCTTAGTTCCTCTTTTATTCGTACCAAAATTACAGAAGATATCATTGGGGTAGAATATGGAGCTATGCTCAAAAATATTTATGCCATAGCAGCAGGTATAGCTCACGGTTTGGGGTATGGAGATAATTTTCAAAGTGTTTTGATGAGTAATGCTATTCGAGAAATGCAACGTTATGTTGGTAAAATTCATAATATTGAAAGAGATATTAATGAATCAGCATATTTAGGAGATTTGCTCGTTACAGGATATTCTATTTTTAGTCGTAATCGAATGTTTGGCAATATGATAGGCAAAGGATATTCTGTAAAAAGTGCTTTTATGGAAATGAATATGGTTGCAGAAGGATACTATGCCGTAGAAAATGCTTATCGTATAAATAAGGCACATTCAGAACCTGCTCAAACTCCAATTCTTGACGCAGTATATGGCATTCTTTATAAGAAAAAACAAGCTCCAAGTGTCTTCAAAAAACTATCAGAAGAAATGGATTAATTTTTGAATAATGAGGAAAAATTTTATAATTTCTTTTGGATTATTATTATTTTTAGCACTAATATTCTTTGTTTTTTCTAATTGTCCAAACTTAACAGAAAGCATATATAGCACAGGTATTTACCCTTATATAGGTATAACTTTACGTTTTCTGTTTGGTAAAATACCTTTTTCTGTAGGAGATATTTTTTATACTTGTATAGGACTATTTCCGATTTATTTTCTGGTTAAAAATAGAAAGAAAATATTTAAGAATTTTAAAGTAATATTATCTCAGGCGGTTCTTTCTTTAAGTATAATTGTATTTTTATTTTATTTTCTTTGGGGCTTCAATTATTACAGGAAACCTCTTTCCGAGTCTTTTGGTTGGGATATTCAGTATTCGGAAGCCGATTTAAAATTTGTTACCGAAAAATTAATTTCAGAGGCGAATGAACTTCATCATTTACTTTCTGAAAATGATACAATTTCGGTAGAAAATCCTTTTTCTATTGAAGAAACTTACCAAAAAACAGCACAGGGCTATGAGCAAATTTCTACTTTATTTCCACAATTTAAGTTCTATGCATATAGCCAAAAATCTTCTTTGTATAGTACAGTATTAACATATATGGGGTATAGTGGTTATTTGAATCCTTTCACTGGTGAAGCACAAGTAAATAGTTTGGCTCAAGAATACCAATTGCCTGTAACTTGTGCACACGAAATGGCTCATCAGCTAGGCTATGCCTCTGAAAAAGAAGCAAATTTTATAGGCTTTTTGGCTACTTATCATCATTATCACAAATATTTTCGGTATAGTGCTACGCTTTTTGCTTTGCGCTACTGCCTTAGTGAAGTTCAAAAATTGGATATGAATTTATATTCTGATTATTTAAGTAAAATAAAGAAAGGAATACTATTGAATTATAAAAAAGCAAATGATTTTTGGCTAAAATATCAAAACCCGATGGAAGATGTTTTTAAAAAAAGTTATGATACTTTTCTAAAAGTAAATAAACAAGAAGGAGGAATAAAAAATTATAATTATGTAACGGGGCTTATTATAGCTTATTTTAGATATAAAAAATAATTTTACGAAAACTTATTTCTTTCAATATAAAAAAAGAAGCTATCATTTGGATAGCTTCTTTTTTACTTATTATAGTTATAAACACTATTTATTTTTTCAATAAATCTCTGATTTCGGCTAAAAGTTCCTCTTGAGTTGGTCCTTTTGGCGCTTCTGGAGCAGGTGCAGCAGCTTCTTTTTTCTTGAATTTGTTTATACCTTTTACAAGCATAAAAAGAACAAATGCAACACACACGAAGTTAATAACAGCAGCTAAGAATTTTCCATATGCTACCCCATTAAAAGCAAGTTCTTCTAAGTTTTTAGCTCCTGTTGCTTCAAAAGCAGGAGTAAGTAATAATGGAGTAATAACATCTGCTACCAATGAAGAAACAATTGAGCCAAAAGCTCCTCCAATAATTACCCCTATTGCCAAATCAAGAACATTTCCTTTAACGGCAAAATCTTTAAATTCTTTTAAAAATCCCATAATATTTTCATTAAAATTTCGGGCGCAAAAATAGAAGTTTTATTTTAAATTGACAAAGAAAAATTACAAAATATAAAAAATTAACCCAATATTAACATTGTAAGCCTCTGCACTATTCTTGTTTTGTAGAAATTTTCCTTTGAATATAGGTACAAAAGAATACTGAATAAAAATATTCCAAGTATTATTTCCAATGGCTAAATAAGCCTTATAGTCAAGGTAATTTTTTAAGTCAGGAACTGAAAAAGAAATATTTTCATTTTCTTTTTCCATTTCATAAAAAGCAGAAAAAGAGTAAGATAGCTTCATACCTGTATAAATACGCCAAAACTTGGTAGTATAAGGGGTAGAGGTACGCCAACGGAGTTCTATCGGGATAAACTCAATCTGATGATTTTCAAAATAATTTTGTTCTATTTTATTCCTATTGATAGAAGTAATATCATAACTAATTTCAGAAAGATTTTTTTGAGCTATTAAGTTGGTATATAGTAGGTTATAGTTATATCCTAGTCCTATTCCAATTCCCATATTTCGTTGTTTATTTAAGGGAATATCTCTAATAAATCCTGCAAAAATATTACGAGAAAAACTATACTGAGAAACTCCTGAAGGCTTAGAAATCAGCCAATTATATGCGATTCCGAAATAAAGTTGATCTTCACGATATTTCTCATCTACTACGTGAATATTATCAGATGAAGTTTGAGACTTTACACTCAAAGCTGTCAAAAAAATTATACATAAGAAAAAAAATCTCATTTTATGAATATTTATTTCATAAATCTACTATGCCAACTATCGAAAGCAGGTGTTTCCCAAAAGTGCTGATATTCATATAAATTAGAAACCAAATTGTTGAAAACAATCGTTTCATTAGAAACTAGTTTTTGTTGAGCCATTTTTTTAAAATCAATTAGAGGCACATAGTAAATTTCTTCTCCTTTACGGAAAGAAACATTCATTTTGTCTAACAAATTGATATTATATTTTTGTTCTAAAACTTGGATAAATCTCCCTAAATCATCAAGAGAGCAACCTCCTATATATTGGTCATCATCAGCTGCAATAACAAGAAAACGATTATAGCGTATTTCAAATGAATTACGAATAGGTTTCCCGTGGGCAGTCCAAGAGTTTAAGTATTCTATTGTAAGTTGCTTTATTTCAGTTGTTTCGTTAGATGAAAGTTCTCTATTGGCTTGATAAATCCATACACGAGAAGTCTCTGAAAGAGAGGAAAAAGGTACAAACATTTTATAAAAAATTAAAATGCAAAAGTAATAAAAAAAATTATACAAAAAATAGATTTTTTAAGGCTGTTTTTGCCTGAAAAATATTTAATTTCGTTTATCTTCTCCCCAAAGGAGTTTATTTCTAAGAGTTTTTATGAAATTATTTCCTTCTATTTCTATCATATTCAAACGAAAAGGAGCTTTCCTTATAATAATTTCTGTATCACAAGAAAGAGATTTTAAATGTATGTCATATGAAACAAAATAGCTATTTTCACGACTAGAAGCCTTTATAGAAACCTCCAAATTATCTGGTATAATAAGAGGTCTTGCATTTAGGTTATGAGGAGCTATAGGTGTAAGCACTAAGTTTTCAGAAGTAGGCATAACCACAGGACCTCCGCAACTAAGGGAATATCCAGTGGAACCTGTTGGGGTGGAGACAATTAGCCCATCAGCCCAATATGAAGTTAAGTATTCTTCATTCAGGTGGGTTTCTATGGTAATCATTGAAGTTGTATTTTTTCGGATAATAGTAACTTCATTCAGAGCAAAGTATTCTTCTCCAAGAGGTTTGCCGTCTTTTGTTCTTATTTCTAAAATGGTACGAGGAGATAATGTATATTTTTTTTGCCGTATTTTATTAAGCATTCCTGAAATTTCATCCTGTGAAATAGTAGCTAAAAAGCCCAATCTTCCAGCATTGATTCCTAAAATAGGAATTTCCAAATCTTTAATATAAGTCATTGCTCGTAAGATAGTTCCATCTCCGCCAATGGTTAACATAAGGTCAAAACTTTTATCTAAATTTTTTATAGAAGAGAAAGTATTTACCTCACGAAGTGTTTTATTTTTTTTTGAAAAATCATTCCAAAAATTTTTTTCCACAAAAATAATATCTTCTGGAGCAAATTGTTTAAATATCTCTAATAGAGTTTCTTGATATTCATTTTTATATTTTTGGGAGTAAATAGCAATCTTCATATAAAAATATTAAAATATTGATTTTCAGTTTTTTATCTGGTGTAAAATTTAATCTATATCAATAGCTGTCTCTTATACACATCTGACGCTGCCGACGAAGAGGATA
>CALFOY010000354.1 GCA_937919265.1 uncultured Capnocytophaga sp.
TTGTTGTCTTTTACAATAGCTGGTTGCTGCTCTGAGTGCGGAAAAGCATTCTCATCAAAATCAGCAGGGGTACGCATCATCGGGATACCCTCAAAGGAATTGTAATACTCCATACCACTATGATAGTGCGATATTTTTATGACCCTATAAGTCTCCATTGCGCGTGCATTAATATCAGTAAGACAAGCAAAGGTATTCATCCGAAGACGTGGGTCGCGGCTTTGTCCCTTTACTTTGAGCAACAATTCGCGTTTGTCTTTCTCTAAGCGTACTACATCCTCTAAATCTACACTTGATTGCTCTAATGAAGTAGCCGAGTGATATTTTTGAGGTATTTTTTTGTAGATTTTTTTAGAAGCATTCTTTGCATCGGTTTGTATAGGGTTATTCTTATACTCATTAGCAGCATCTCGTGAGTCATTGTTTTCAGAGACTCCCTGATGTATATTGTAGTTTATATACTGAAAATCCTGTGGTTTTACCTCTAAGAAGAACTCTTCATCAATCAGGTTCAGGTTCTCACCTAATTCAATGGTCTCTTGGAGTTTATTGCCAAAAATAAGTTTACTGCCATCATAATAAAAGTATTCTCCGTAATACTTAGCCAAACGACAAATAAAGTCGTAGTCAGACTCTTGGTATTGTACCGTATAAGGAAGTGTCCTTGTGGTATTCACCCCAGCTGAGGTATCCACTTTTGCGGACTCATCATACTCCTGGGTAGCTGCGGCAACGATTTCTTGTAGTGTTTTGTTCTCATAAGATTGACATTCCTTACCACTGTCTAAGAGAATGCTTGGTGCATTTCCTGAGATATAGAGCGTTCCATAACCACCCCCTGCCTTTCGCTTACAGTGAATCTTAGTGATAATTCCCGAGAAGTGTTGTACTACCTTGCCATATTGATAAAACTTAATGGTAAGAGGATCGCCAAGCAGATCGCGGGAGTGTTCCATAATGTATTCGTGGAACTTATCAAATGAGTCCTCTGGGGTTTCAATGGTAAAGGTATCGTGCTGGCAGTTGTATTGGTGTAGCTCTACTTTATAGCTTTCTGTAGCCAAGAAGTCTTTACCATTAGAACTCAGTAAGCAGTAGACCACAGGATTGGTCTTATCGTTAAGAAACTCTGTAAAACTTTTTAATTTGAAATCTTTTAACTCCATAAAAAATGCTCTTTAAGATATTAGTATTAGTAATTTAAAATAGCTTTAGCCTCTCCACATCTTATTGTGAGCTACCCCTCCTACATCAAATCCTTGTGCGATGAGTCGTATTTCTATCTGCAAAGGTTCTGTGCCTTGGGCATCAAAATGCTCTTTGTACTTAATGCAAAATGCTTTTTTGAAGAGTACCTCTTGGAGTTTACTCATAGCATCTCTTCGGTAAAAGACAATCTTACCATCTTTGGTTTGGTTGTGGTCTAACATCCAATTGAGCAATTCAGGTGTTCCTGTACTCTCTACTCTAATAGATATTTCTCCACCATAAGGCATTCCCTTTGGTTTACCTGTTTCATCAATGTTTTGGGTAAAATCGTATTCACACTCCAAAACATTGTAAGTCTTATCATCTAATTCTAATTTAGCAAGAAACGACATAATGTAATCTTTTTATTTTTTGAGTTGTTTTTTATCTTTATCTATTGTGTAGTTGTAAAAAGAGCAGGTATGGGATTTCCACACCTGCTCTCTATACTTCTAAACCCATTCGTTCTCAAACGCACCTGTGCCCATCTCTATTTTACGAGCAGAGATAGTGAATGATTCTGTTAGAGGTTGCCCTCCTGAAGCCTCAAAGTTCTCTCTGTGTTTTACCAAATACCCTTCAGTAAATTTGAGTTCTTTAAGCGTTGCCTCGCTATCTCGTTTTAAGAAGACGATACTACCGTCTTTTCTCTCAAAGGAATTAACCATCCACTCAAAAAACTCAGGCGACTCAGTGCCTTCAATCTCTATGTCAATCTTACCACCTCGGGCAACACTTGACGGTCTTCCTGTTGCGTCTGTCTCTTGGAACAACGCGTAGCTCACTTTAAGGATGTTAAACTCCTTGCCTGCTACCTTTAATTTTGCCTTAAAAGCCATAAATATTCCTTTTTAAAAATTAATAATGAAATGTTTACTTCTCTCAGCACCTACACCCACTCATTGACGTGTTTGCCTGTGCCAAGCTCAATCTCTTTAGCTGAAAGCGTAAAGGTTTCTTTAAGAGGTTGATTTCCTGTAGCATCAAAATCTTCTTGGTACTTAACAATATAAGCCTCTTTAAACTTCAACTCTTTTAAAGTCGCTTCACTGTCTCGTTTTAAGAAGACGATACTCCCATCCTTTCTTTCAAAAGAATTGGTCATCCACTCAAAGAGGTCGGTATCCCCTGTACTTTCCACAGTGATGTGGATCTTTCCTCCTCTTGAGATACTTGATGGTCTGCCTGACGCATCGGTTTCCTGTAACATTCCGTAGTCTACGGAAAGAATGTTGCGCTCTTTACCCGCAACCACTAATTTTGCTTTAAATGCCATGTTAAATATATTTTAAAATTTAAATACTCAATACTACCAACTATGGAAAATATATTTTGCCTTCTTTCTCTCCTTACTCTCCTTACTCTCTATTAATTTTCAATTGGCTTTTATTAGTTTATCATCTTAATTACAATAATTATGTATATTATCTATTTTTTAATTCTGTGCGTATTCTACATCCCACTCATTGCCATCATCTCCCTTTTGTCCGTCCATCTTAATCAGGAAGTTCTTTGCTGGGAAATAAGGGGTCATATGAATATCCAAATGGATTTTGTCTTTTTGGATAGCATCTTGCTCAAATCGTTTGATTTCAAACTTTTCAATCAGCTTATAAGGACCTGTGATGCTATCTAAAAAGCGAACTATCTGTCCCATAATCTCTTTGCGGGTTACTGAGGAATAGTTCTCAAAAGCACGTCTGTTCAAGAAATCCATCAGTACTTTGGTTACATAGTCAAACACACGTACCACTGAATAGGTCTGCAAACCTATATTATCCCCATTGAATAAGGTTTTGGCTGAAAATGCCATTACCTTGCCATATTCATTGACCATTGGGATAAGTCCCAGACTCTCTAAGTTAGCAATCTCACTCTTCTTAAGGTCAAACTTCACTCCTTCTACCTCATTGATACCCCCAAACTTCTTACCCGCCGTTACCTGAGACATCAGTGTCTTGTAAATCTTACCAGCCAAAGCTGCTGAAGGGGGTACAAATAAATCATCAGTTTCTTCTATTTCTTCAAAACGACCACGACCTACGAGCCAATTACAAGTCATCAGTACATTGGAGCGGTATACATCTCCCCCTGTGTGATTTGCCTCATCAAACATTTCCATTACATCATCGGGTTCATCTAAGTGCTGAAAGTCGGTAACGAGCATTACCTTATTGCTATGGGCTATTTTTGCCCACTTTTCAAGTACCGCATTAGAACCTAAATAACCTGGGATAACCAAGATAGAATAGTTGTTTTTAAGGTCTAATCGGTCATAATTATCAGTAAGTTCTGCGTGGATGGCATCAATAAAACGGGTGTTGTCTAAGTCTTTTAATTGCTCAAGAGTAGCATTGACAATAGTTACATTCTTAACCTTATCTTCTTCAGTGTTTTTATAAAAAAGTGCTACCGTACGATAGTTAGCCTCTAACTCTTTGGTAGCGTCTACGGCATACGCTAAGTTCTTTGTAAGTAACGCTTCAGAGGCTTTTTTATGGTCTTCTGAAGAAGCGACCATATCGGTAATGGTCTCATTATCACTAAGCACATTGAGCCATAACTCTAAAGTCTTTTTTAAGGTCTCACGTTCTTTGGCTTTGTTAGCCTCTGAAAGGAAAATATTTCTACGTGCTTTGCGCTCTGGATTTACATTTTGTACATTCTCAATAGCACTCTCTAAGAGGTCAAATCCACCATAACGTGCCAAAGCCTCTATAGACTTCTCTATGGAAATAGGTTTTCCTTGTGGTGCTAAGGGAGCACCTTGTGCTTGTTTAGCTGTATTATCTGCCATTGTCTTATATTTTTAGGTAAAAACTAAACTATTTCTTTTCTGTTAATTCACTAATCAAGCCTCGTAAGGTACTCAGCAGTGCTGCCTTGGCTTCGGGGTCTTCTAAGGCAGCTTTAAGCACCTTATTGCTTTTCAGTTGCTTAACAATCTTTTGGTATTGGTCTTTTTCAGTCTCCAACCCTGTAAGGAAGTCGCTTTGTGCTGTGATGCCCTTTACCCCAAAATCTCCCAGATTGCTAAAAGAAAGTGTCTCTTTCTTCATAGCTCCTTCAGCATCCTCAAAGTCTATGTTTATCTGCGGGCTAAAGTGTTCAAATACTTTTTCAATAGAAGTAAGCCCTTCTACCAGCTCTGGCTTGATGGGGTCATCTGCTGTTAGCTTTTGTGCTATCAGGGTTCTATTCTGAGGAATGTCTGCAATTGCCTCATTGGCATCTAAGGGGACTTCATTTCCGCCTATACCTTTACTGCTAACTGCCATAGTATTTATGTATTAAGTTAATATTGTTTCTTTATTACGCTTCTTCGCACCTACTTTCCCATTCAAATCCAAGAATGGATAAATCTATAGATGTATCTCAGTGCAAAATTACGCAATATTATTTAACACACAAGAGCTTTTATCAAGTTTAACAAAACTTTAACAGATTCGTGAGTTTTTTTGTGATATTCCACCATCAAAAGTAGATAACTCGCAAACCTATATACATCTTATATATGGAATTTACATACATAGTGTTTATATAGTGTGCATATAAGCTATTGGGTGAGGGGAGAGTTCTTACCCCCTCTCAAAAAGTCGATAGGGGTACATATTAGCAGAGGCGTTTTTTAGCTTTAGCATAAAACTCTCTTTGAGGTACTCCCATTCTTCTGGGCTTATATTTTGAGTTGTATTGTTCTTTGTAAGGTAGATATCTATGGTACGACTAAAACCTTGGGTAGTAGAGACCTCTTTCTTAGTGCCTTTTGTTACCTCAATGGTGGTTATAGCACTCTTAAAATGGCTCATCCCAAAAGCTTCTATATCCGCGATGGTTACTATCCTACCGCGTGAGAGCAAGGCACTTCTTAGCTCTAAGAGTTTTTCCTCAGAAGTGAGTCTATTTCTACCGCCTACTGAGGTTTTTAGGATAGTAGCAGGTGCTGTAAAATAAGAAGTTTGAGTAGGTGGGCTACATTTTGTTCCTGCTCTTAGTCCATTGCCTTCTGCTCCTGAGGTATGCCAGAAAGCTACCTCACAGTTATTTTGCTCTTCGCTCTTAGTAGTGGAAATGATAAGATATGTATTGTTATCCTTTACGATACCTTGTTTATCTTTTCTCTGCTCCAAAGAGGCTATATGCTGAAAAATCTCTTTTAGCACATCCTTAGTGTAATCACCTCCAACAGCAGCAAAGGCTGCAGCTTCATTTTTTATAACCTCTAAAAGGTATTGCAATAGCTCGGTTGCCTCTCTGTTGTCAAGTCGGGCAACTCCTCCTCGTCTGACCACTGCAACGGTGTCCTGCTCTTTGCTTTGGTGTTTTTTTAAGTCAATTCTATTCTGGTTGCCATCAATGATATAATCAATGTCCAAAAAGTGATGCTCTGTGGGTAATGGAAATATATTAAGACTTCCCTTGAGTATTTGAGGTAATTTTTTGTACCCTATATTGATGACAGGCACGCAACTGAGCATAAAGCGCACACTGCGAAAAACCTCTGTGTGTACTACTGTGGAGAACTCAAATTTAATCCACAAAATATTTTCTTTGACCTGCTCTTCTATATTAGGAAAATGACTATATAACTGAGTTTCTGCTTCTTTGTTATTAGTTGGACTAATAGGCTCCAATACACCTTTAAGCGTATAGAAATTAGGCTGGTAGACTTGATTGACCTCATTGTATATAGAAGCTAATGAGTTGTTATTCTTGGTAATAATATGCTGTAAATCAAGATGCTTATCTACAACATTGTATCCATTGAGCAGTGTAAACTTTTTGTTTTGAGCACTTACAGTAGCTAATTTTAAATAGTGATAGAAGAGCTCTTTATGTTCATTGTTATTTACATTGATAAAAAACTGAAGGTCTTCCAAAGGTTCATTATTGGTGTTTTCTATCCCAATCCATAGCTCTCCTGCTGGGAGTGGTTTTACCCCTTTGGCTATTTTCTCATCAAAGAAAAAGCTCTCTTGTTCTATTAGTTCATTGCCATAAGCGATATATTTTACTTTGGCTGTAGTGAGTTTTAAGGGTATAGTTGGGGAAAAAGTAATGTCTATCTCTTTATTCTCTTGGGGGTTATAGATATCTTGAACTCTTTTCTTGGTTGCAAAGCTGTTATATAATGAGATAGGCTTGTTGTTTTGGGAAGGGTGTACTTGTAAGATTGTATGCGCAGGGAGTGCCCCAGCAACTTCTTCAGGGAACATCACTTCTAAAATTCGGTCGATAATTCTTGCCCGTGAGTTCTCTTGTTCAAAGCTGAGTTTTTCAAGTTCTGAGGCACAAGCAGAAATCAGTAAACCCACCAAGGGGTCAAAGGAGTTCTCTGTTTCGCTCTCACTATAGCCCCACATACGTGAGGCACGTCTTAATATGCGGTCTCTTATTCTATCTTGATCCATCTTTTTTGTATTTGTTAGTAAGACAAAGGTGCTATAAACAAGTGTGTTCTATACTCATAAGGGTTGTTTGTCTCTTTTATAAAACCTTTGACGTAGATCATTACTTTCTTCTTTGTACGGGTCTTTTCTAAGGTACTCAGGTTTTGATTGGTTACCTCTACTTCAACCTCTTGCACGAATAAACGTTTTTCGTATCGCTGTATGGCTTCTTTTAAACTCTCTTTTACCAAGAGTTTAAGGTTGGCATCACTTTTAAGCATATCAAAGTCT
>CALFOY010000355.1 GCA_937919265.1 uncultured Capnocytophaga sp.
ACAAGTCGCTTCTAAGTCTATAATAATGATTTTGTTTGTCATTGTTTTAATTTTTAATAAACTCATAAGTGAGTTTGTTGTAAGTAATTATTTAACAATCAGTAAAATATTTAAATCTCCCACAAAGCCAGCGAGTTGGCATAGCAAAGTTCTTTTTGGGAAGGCGTTTGCAAAACGTTTTTGTGTGGGTGTTTTCAAAACATTTTTTGAAGGGCATTTGCATCACATACCCATTTTTCCCATTGCTCTGAGTTATGTACCTTTTGTAGCAATTGTTTTACATAAGGGCGAATCTGCAAACGGGCTTTCTCGCCTGCTTCTTTTGAAATTTCCTCTTTAGTAGATTGATAATACAACAGTGGCCAGAGAAGTTGTTCAGCAGTTTCATCATAACCGTGCAAGCGATGCGTAAAATAACCTTCAGCTTTTCCTGCTTCATATAGTTGTATCAAAGTCTTAAAACCTTCATCTATGCCCCACGCACAAAGCAATTGGGCAGCACAAAGCTCAATAAAGACATCTTCGTGAGTAAGCAGTTTCTTAAGACCATCAATGCGTTCTTGAGAAATATCCTCTGGTAGGAGATCTTCAGGAAAGGTAGTGTAAGTAACTCCTTGAGGAATACTATTTAAAAGTTCTTGTATCTGTTCTTCCATAACTTTATTTTTTAATGTGGAAAAATATAATTACCGTGGAGTTCATCTATCCACATCACTTCTCCATCTTCAAAACAAATTTCTACCTCCAAAGGAAATTCACTATCCTCTCTATCCCAATTGGTAAAGGCTCCTACATAAACAACATTTTTAGAGGACTTACACTGACTGGGGATAGCTACAAACTCAAAATCAAGCTCGAAATGGTGTGTATTCTTTCGCTCCAGCTCTCCTTCGTTAACCAGCTCTTCGTAAAAGTCCCGCAATTGCTCTTTGAGTTGTTCCCGATATGAATTGTGATAAAAGAACTGTTCAAAGGCAACTTCTTGCTTAGGCGAAAAGAAACCTGTTTCTCCTGCTTCATTATATATCCATATAGGCAGTGTTGCACCCAAACTCGGGATCAATATATCGCTAATGGTAGAGGATATACCCTCTTCTTTTTCAAAAATAATTGTTCTGATCATATTGCTTTTAGTTTTTACTCATCTTCGCCAAATCGCATCATCGGAAAATTACCTGATTACCTCATTGTCCTTAATGAAATAGCTCTTATCTTCTGTGGGGCTATAGTAGAGCCTGAGTTTTTCACCCTCTTCCAAAAGAAAGGTAATCTCACTATTTCCGGCTACTTCTTCGGCAAAAATAGCGCTAATGTGTTTACCTTTGAGTTGCCAAGCCTCCGTAAGGTCATCAAAGCGATAGTCATCATCGTCCTCATCTACTTCATACTC
>CALFOY010000356.1 GCA_937919265.1 uncultured Capnocytophaga sp.
GCTCGGAGATGTGTATAAGAGACAGGATTATAAAGTATTTACATTGTTTAAGTCTTCGAAGGCTTTTTTCATTCTTTTTATGAAAGTTTTTTCACCTTCTCTTAGCCATACACGAGGATCATAATATTTTTTATTAGGAGCATCTGGCCCTTCTGGATTACCTATTTGTCCTTGTAAGTAATCTGCTTTATTTTTCATATAATCTCTGATTCCTTCAGTGAAAGC
The DNA here is from genome assembly GCA_937919265.1 of uncultured Capnocytophaga sp. Lineage (GTDB taxonomy): Bacteria > Bacteroidota > Bacteroidia > Flavobacteriales > Flavobacteriaceae > Capnocytophaga. The sequence goes on from CALFOY010000356.1 coordinate 226, forward strand.
ATATTGAAGGTCTGTATCAATATTCATTTTTACAACACCATAGCTGATAGCTTCACGAATTTCTTCAACAGTAGAACCAGAACCTCCGTGGAATACAAAATCAATAGTATTGTGAGGAACATTATATTTTTTTGAAATATAATCTTGTGAATTTCTTAAAATTTTAGGAGTAAGTTTCACATTACCTGGTTTATAAACTCCGTGAACGTTACCAAAAGAAGCCGCAATAGTAAATTGAGGACTCACTTTAAGTAATTCTTCATAAGCGTAAGCCACATCTTCTGGTTGAGTATAAAGACGAGATTCATCAACTCCTGAATTATCAACACCATCTTCCTCTCCTCCTGTAATTCCTAATTCTATTTCAAGAGTCATTCCCATTTTGCTCATACGAGCAAGATATTTTTTACAAAGTTCAATATTTTCTTTCAAAGGTTCTTCTGAAAGGTCAATCATATGAGAACTGAAAAGAGGTTTTCCTGTTTCTTTGAAATGTGCTTCAGAAGCATCTAAAAGCCCATCAATCCAAGGAAGTAATTTTTTAGCACAATGGTCTGTATGCAAAATAACAGTAGCTCCGTAAGCCTCTGCCAATTGATGTACTTGTTTAGCACCAGAGATAGCTCCTAAAATAGCGGCTCTTTGGTTTTCGTTAGATAGACCTTTACCAGCTAAGAATTGAGCTCCTCCGTTAGAAAACTGAATAATAACAGGAGAATTAAGCTCTGCTGCTGTTTCAAGCACACAGTTAATAGTATCTGAGTTAACTACGTTAGCGGCAGGAAGTGCAAAACCCTTTTGCTTTGCATATTGGAAAATCTCTTGTACTTGTTTACCAACAGCTACTCCCGGTTTAATGTTGTGATTCATTGTTGTATTTTTTATATTAAAATTTAGCACAAATTTACAATTTTTTTATGTTATACGATTATTTTTTATTGTTAATAAAAAACTAAATTATTCTTTTGTTTTTATTAATTATTTATAAAAAAACCTCATTCAAAAAGGAATGAGGTTTTTAAAATAAATTTATTTTATTGTTTTCAAAAGCTCTTCAACAGCTGTTTTTAGTTGAGTATCTTCTCCTTCACTAAGTTTTAAAGGCTCTAAAGGTGCTATAATATCTGGAGATAATTCTAAATTTTCTAAATATTTGCCATCATCTGTTAGGTAACCAACTACAGGAATACCAAAATATACAGAAAGGTCTTGTAGGGTTTCCCAATTAACAGAAGTCATTGTACCAGGTACAGGCATTCCTACAAGTTTTCCTATCTTCATTTCTTTATATACCCAAGGTGTTCCGTGAGCGTTAGAATAATCTGCTTCATTCATTACCATAATAGAAGGTTTTGTCCAACGACGAGAAGGCATATCTGCATAAACTTTTCCTCTAACCATTTGTGTTAAATATTTTTTAGCGCTAAAAAATACTTCAATATCTTCGTGCAAGCGCCCACCTCCATTATATCTGATATCTATAACTATTCCTTCTTTTTTGAAATATTTGCCCATTGCTTTAGAATAAACATCTCTGAAACTTCCATCAGCCATTGAACGAATATGTACGTAACCTAATTTTCCATTAGACCATTTTTCAACATCTGCTTCACGTTGTCTTATCCATCTTTTATAAAGAAGCTCGCTCCAAGCAGAAGCTGTTATTGGGATTATAACTTCTTCCCAACGAGTTCCTGTTTTTGGATCAAATAAAGAAACTAATACTTTTTGTCCGGCTTTTCCTTCTAGCAAAATATTATAATCTAATTCATTAACTAATTGATTATCAATTTTTTCAATAATATTTCCATTTTTTGCTTTAGATTGAAAATTATCAAAAGGACTATTTGGTAAAATTTCATCAATAACAACACCTTTATCCGTTTGAGTTACAAAAGAGCCAAGCAATGCTGTTGCATTTGTATTTGAAGTTGGTAATCGATACCTTGCCCCTGTATGAGATACATTCAACTCACCTAAAAGCTCGCTCAACATCTCTGTAAAATCATAATTATTATTAATATGTGGTAAAAATTTACGATAGTTATCTGTTAATTTTTCCCAATTAACTCCGTGTAAATCTTTCACATAGAATCTTTCTTTTATTTCTTTTTTAACAACATCAAACATAAAATTTCGCTCTTGAGCAAGGTCTAATTTCATAGATGCTTTATAAGAAACAGGTTTAAGTTTTTCTGTTGAAAGCTCCATCACTTGAATTTTATCACTTCCTAAAAGAAAAATATTTTTACCTTCTTTATCTGTTTGGATAGATAATGACTTTCCATTGAGTTTTGATAACAGTTTTGTTGATTTTTCTCTCAAATCTTGTGTCCAGAGGTCATATCCACTCTCAAATGAAGATAAATAATATAATTTTTTACCATCATTACTAATAATTGCATCTCCTAATGTAGAAGAATTTGGAGTAAGTCTTACAATTCTATCTTGAATATTATCAAATTCTACAAGAATTTCCTTTTTATCAGTCTTTTCTTCACTTTTTTTATCAGATTTATCTTCTTTTTTGTCTTTTTCTTTATCTTTTTTATCCTTTTTTTGGCTTTCTGTATATAATTCAAAATCTTCTTTACTCATTTTATATTTATCATAAGCCTCTCTATTTAGGAAAACAACCATTACATCAAACATTGAGCCCCAAGAAGCGTGGTTACGCATTCCATAACGTTCTGAATTCCAAATTATTGCATTTCCATCAAGAACCCAACGAGGATTTGTATCAAAGTAACCACTATCTGTAATATTGAATATTTCTTTACCTCCCTCAGTGCTTATAATTCCTATATCAGAATAAGGATTTCTATTTCGTGCAATATATTCTACTACAAGCCATTTTCCATCAGGAGACCAAGAATAATTTATATAACCATTTCTTTCTATTTGGTATTTACTATCAGTTATAATTCGTGTTTTTTTAGTTTCGAAATTATAAATAACTACTTGATTTCGGTCTTTTACAAAAGCTATTTCTTTTCCATTAGGAGAATATTTTGGATACATTTTTTCTGAATTATCTCCTTTAATTAATTTTTCTTCATTAATTAATGTAGCATTTGCAAAATTAATTTCTTCTTTTCTAGCTATTTCAGCCTTATACAAATCCCAATATCCTTCACGATAGCTAGCATAAACTAATGAACGTCCATCAGGACTGAAAGTAGGTGAATTTTCGGTAGCTGTTGTTTTAGTTATTTGTTTAGTTGTTGAATAATTTGGAGTTGTAACGAAAACTTCACCACGTATAACCATTGCTATTTGCTTCCCATCAGGAGAAACATCTGTTGAAGTAGCCCCCGAAATAAAAGTCATATTCTTTTCCTGATTATCAGAAATATCATTAGTTATTTTGATTTGTATTTTATTTGGTTTTCCTCCTTCTTTTAAAGAATATAATTCCCCATTATAGCTAAAAGAAAGTAATCCATTATCTGAAACAGATAAAAATCTAACTGGATTTTCTTTATAAAAAGTAAGTTGTTCTACTTTTGAAGGATTATCCAAAGGTGCTTTAAAAACATTAAGATTTTTATCATTTCTTTCACTTAAAAAATAAATGGTTTTACCATCTTTTGATATGATAGGGTTTCTATCTTCACCTTTCCAATCAATTATTTTAGTATATTTTTTAGAATCAAAATCATACTGCCAAATATCTCTACTAACGGAAGATGTATGATGCTTACGCCATTCATTTTCAAAGCCTTTTATATCTTCATAATATATTTTTTTACCATCTGGACTAAGCTTTACCGAAGCCATAGGAGTGCTTGATACAAGTTCAGGATAATTACCATTTACACTTACTTTATAGAGTTGATTAAACTTTCCTGAATTAAATATTGCAGTTTTTGCAGATGACTGAAAATTAGCTATATAAAGTATACTTTTACCATCTTTTGTAAAAGTATATGGAATAGCATTTGCAGAATTAAATGTAAGTTGTTTTGCTTCACCTCCTTGTGAGGGCATTATGTAAATTTTTTGAAAACCACCTTCCCTATCACTTGTGAAAGCAATTTGTTTTCCATCAGGAGACCAAATAGGAAAAGATTCAAAAGCTGAATTAGAAGTAAGTCTCTGAGCATCACCTCCTTCTACCGGAACTTTATAAATATCTCCTTTATATGTAAAAACAATATTTTTACCATCAGGAGAAATAGAAGAATTCCGAAGCCATAACGGATTCTGGGCTGATAAATTTCCTAAAAGGAAAGCGCCTAAAAGTGTTAAGATAATTTTTCTCATCTCATTAATTTTTGTTAATTTTACAGATTTATTGAAGTTTTAAAATCGCTTCTAAATGTTCCCTACTATTAGAAAGACGTGGTACTTTATGTTGCCCTCCCAATTTATTATTTTCTTTTAACCAATCGTGAAAAAGATTTGTTCTTGCTACATTAATTTTAGGCATTGTAAGAGTCATATTATTATAACGTTTAGCTTCATAATCAGAATTTAATTTTTTCAACTCCTCATCTAAAACTTTTGTAAAATACTCTATATCAGTTGGTTTTTTAGAAAATTCTATTATCCATTCGTGAGCTCCTTTTTCTTTTCCGGCCATAAATACTGGCGCAACAGTATATTCTAAAATATTAGCATCTGTTAGCTTACAAGTTTGTTTTAGAGCTTCTTCTGTATTCTCTATAATTAATTCTTCACCAAAAACATTTATAAAATGTTTAGTTCTACCTGTTATTTTTATTCGATACGGACTTATAGAAGTAAAACGAACTGTATCACCTATTTGATAACGCCAAAGTCCTGAATTTGTGGTGATTACCATTGCATAATTTTTACCTAACTCAACTTCCCAAATAGGTATAACTTTCTGATTATCGGTATGATAGGTATCCATTGGAATAAATTCATAAAAAATACCATAATCTAACATTAGCAACATCTCATCACTATTATTTCGGTCTTGAATAGCGAAAAAACCTTCAGAAGCATTATATGTTTCATAATAAAGAACTGAATCTGAAGGCATTATCTTATTATACTGCTCTTTATAAGGAACAAAACTTACTCCTCCGTGAAAATAAACTTCTAAATTTTTCCAGAGTTCAAGTAAATTTGTCTTATCTGTATATTCTAATACTTGATTTAACAAAACTAACATCCAAGAAGGCACACCAACCAAGCTTGTTACATTCTCTTTGGAAGATTCAGCTACAATAGCCTTCATTTTCATCTCCCATTCACTCATTAAAGATATTTTATTAGATGGAGTACAGCTATATTCTGCCCAAAAAGGTAAATTATCTATCAATATAGCAGACAAATCACCAAAAACAGTTCCATTTTCTTGAAAAAGTTCTTTACTTCCACCTAAACGAAGGCTCTTTCCTTTAAAAAGACCAGAATTTTCATTATTATTAAGATATAAACAAAGCATATCTTTACCCGCTTTATAATGACATTTATGCAAAGCCTCTTCACTAACAGGGATAAATTTACTTTTAGCATTGGTTGTTCCACTACTTTTTGCAAACCATTTTATAGGAGTATTCCAAAAAATATTTTGCTCTCCTCTCCTTGCTCGTTCTATCATTGGTTCAATATCTTCGTAGATAGAAACAGGAATCCGATTGGCAAAATCCTGATAACTTCTAATAGATGTAAAATCATATTTTTTACCAATTTCAGTATTTTGAGCTACTTCCAATAATTTAGCACAAATACGCTCTTGTACTTCGTGCGGATTATTTACAAACTCTTGTATTTGGTCAATTCGCTTACGCAAAAACCAAGAAGCTATTGAATTTACAATGGATAATGGCATCTTTATATATTTGGTTTTATATTTATAAAATCTAAACTTTTTTTTGAAAAAAAATTACTAATTTTACGTTTTCTAAATCAGCGTGTAAAAATACAAAAAAAATGAATAAAATCCAAACTATATTACAAAAGATGCGTACTGAGGCACATACGCCTATTCATTATTTTTTATCTGTTGGAGATGATGAACTAGAAATTAACTCTTTGTTAAACAAAGAAATACAAATTAATTTTGTAGATTATCAATGTCTAAATTGTGGATTACATAAAGAGATTTATAGGCAAGGATTTTGTAAAAAATGTTTTTTTGAAATGCCACAGGCAGGAGATTGGATAATGCGTCCTGAACTTAGCAAAGCTCATTTAGGCATTGAAGACCGAGATTTGGAATATGAAATAGCTGTACAAATACAACCTCATATTTTATATTTAGCTAATTCTAGCAATGTAAAAGTTGGGGTTACTCGTAAGAGTCAAATTCCTACTCGTTGGATAGACCAAGGCGCCCATCAAGCACTGATAATGCTTGAAGTTCCTAATAGATACTTAGCAGGAATAGCCGAAATTACACTAAAAAAATATATTTCAGATAAAACAAATTGGAGAAAAATGCTTACCAATCAATCTGAACAAATTGATTTAATAAAAGTCAAAAATGAATTGAAAAATTACTTACCTGAAGAAGTTTTACCATATTTTTCTGAAAATAATGATATTTATTCAATAAATTATCCTGTTATTCAGTATCCAGATAAAGTAAATAGTTTAAATTTAGAAAAAAATCCTTCTTATAAAGGAATTTTAAAAGGAATTAAAGGGCAATATCTCATTTTTGAAGACAAAACAGTGTTTAACATTCGTGGTAATGAAGGTTTTATTGTAGATATTCTATTTTAAAATAAGTATTTTATAATTTTTGACCACATTTATAACAAAAAACAGCATCTTTGGGCATTTTTTTAGCAGAACAATGCGGACATTTTTTTTGCATATTCTGTAATACTTCTTTTTCATTCTCACATTGTTCTTGTTTTCTTCTGATACGATTATATTCAGAAGTAACAATTCCCGTTGGAACAGCTATTATTCCATAACCCAAAATCATAATAGCAGAAGCCATTATTTGCCCAAGTGTTGTTGTAGGAACAACATCTCCATACCCTACTGTGGTTAAAGTTACTACACACCAATAAATACTTCTAGGAATACTTGTAAAAGCCTCATTATGAGGTTCTATCATATACATTAAAGCTCCTAAAAGAATACAAATAACAAGTACAAAATAAATAAAAACCATTATTTTTGTTCTACTTGCAGATAAAGCAGTTCTTAGTTCATTTGCTTGGTGATTAAACTGAGCCAAATCTAAAATACGAAATATTCTTAAAAGCCTGAGAATACGTATTATAGATAAAAATTTTGATTCTACAAAAAAGAATGACAAGTACATTGGCAAAATTGAAATTAAATCAATAATCCCATAAAAACTAAAAATATACTGCTTCCTTTTAGGATTAGAAATTACTCGTAGAGCATATTCCAAAGAAAAGAAAATAGTAATAATCCATTCTAAAACAACCAATAATAAATGTAAATGCTTATCTACATCTTGAATACTTTCTAGCATTACTAAAAAAGAACTTATTAATATGAATATCAATAAGATAATGTCAAACATTTTACCTGCTGTAGTACTGGTTCCGTAAATGGTTATATATGCTTTTTGTTTTAATATATAATATTTTGATTTTAAGATATTTTTCACTAATTGAAAGTTATTATTTTAATATTTTTATTTTTTCGTAAATAATTCTGTATCAAATGTTGTACAAAATAATTATTTTTTATTGGAGTAATAATATTTTTAAGTATCTCAATATGAGAAAGTTGGTAATTCAAATTAATAAAACCAAAGCCTAAACATATTCCTTTTTCTACTAAAATAACACTCCTCTCATCAATAGTTCGACCTTTATCTAAAATAGCAAAAGTTCGATTAGAAAGGGTATATTTTTCAAGTGCTTTTTTTACTCTATCATTATATAAATCAGAGGGTTCCTTTTCTATACAAGCTCCTAAACATTTATTGATAGTATAATTATAGCAATTATTTTTTGACTGAGAAAAACCATTAAGTTTTGTGCAAAGTAAAAATTCTTCAGTTAGTTCAAAAAGGAAATTTAAACCTTCTGCCTGACTTTCAAAAATAGCTAAACTATCCATTTTCTCTCCTATTGGACTGATATATAATCGAATATATCCATTATTATCAATTGAGGAAAAAAGCCCAAAGGGATATTTTTTATTATTTTTTTCTCCATTAAGAAAAGGAAGATTTTTATCCAATTCTTCAAATTCTTTTAAAGTTGCAATAAGCTCTGTTCCTGTTAATTCATAAATAACTTTTGAAACATTTTTTTGTATATAAATATCTCTTTTTGAGTTAGATATAAAGTGTTGATTAACTTTTTTCTTTAAATTTTTAGCCTTTCCTATAAATATTATATTCCCTTTTTCATTATAAATATAATATACACCTAACTTATTGGGTATGCTCCCTAAAATAGAAAGCAAATGGAAAGAGATTTGTTGCTTTATATTATCTCTAACCAATTGATTTACAACTGTTTTTGTTGTATCTTTTGCTAATAATAATTTAAATAAATGTAAAGTTGCTAAAGCATCTCCATTGGCTCTATGTCTATTACTTAAAGGAATACCTAAAGCTTTTGAAAGTTTTCCTAAACTATATGAAGCTTGCCCAGGTAAAAGTTTTTGAGCCATTTGTACAGTACAAATAGTATTTCGCTGATAATCAAAACCTAATTGATGATATTCATTACGAAGAACTCGATAATCAAAACTTGCATTATGTGCAACAATAATACAATCTTGTGTTATCTCTATTATTCGTTTAGCTACTTCGTAGAATTTTGGAGCATTACGAAGCATAAAATCACTAATACCTGTAAGTTGTACCACAAAATCTTGTATTTTCTTTTCTGGATTAATAAGAGAAATAAACCTATCTGTAACTTCTTGACCATCAAAACGATAGATAGCTATTTCAGTTATTCCTTCTTCATTCAATTTTCCACCTGTCGTTTCTATATCTATAATTGCATACAATTTTTTACCTTTTTTTATTCAGCAAAGGTAAGAAATTATTTGAGAAAGAAAAATTC
>CALFOY010000357.1 GCA_937919265.1 uncultured Capnocytophaga sp.
CATTGTGAAAGAATCTGTATTTATCACCTCCTTGATGAATTAACAAAATAACAGGAGTTACTAAAGTTTTATGATCATCAGTTTCTGGGGTGTTGTTGTTTTCAAAAGCAAGGATGATATCTTTATTACCATCTTGATTGAGGTCGTGTTGATATATTTTTTTCAGCGTAAAGAGCTTAGATTTTTGTATGCGATTGATGACCTCAGTAATATTTTTAAATTGAATAATCTCCCCACTGTCATTTTGAATGATCCCCTCTTCTGTTATGACGATGTCCTCAGGAGTGGCAAAATCGTTTTTCAAAAACTCTTCGTAATCTCCTTTTTTATCACCATTCATATATTTCTTGTAATAAGGAAGTTTTGTATAAGGAAACTCAAAATAATATATATTTTTATCTTTAACAAGAGTTCCTTCTAAATAATCAGGATAATCATTGTATTCACTATCCTCTGCTGAAATATATTTTTTAGGCATAGCAACAATATATTTTCCTTCGGATCTATATATTTTTACAAAATCACCATAAGTAGTTTTAGACTCTTCATACTCTGCTTTCCAATAGGTTATTCTCTGTCCTAAAGGAAAGATTTTGTTATCCTTATAACAATATAGTTCCCAACCAAAATTATACTCACCCACCAAAGGAAAAAGCAAGATGTACGTTTTGTTTTCCTCATCAAAATAAACAAAAGGGCTTGAAGTAAGTAAATCATTAGGCTTTTTCTTTCTGATGATTTTTCTAGAATCCTTACCAACAGTTACTGTAATTATTTCAGATATACTATTTTTACCTTCTTCTATTTCATTTGCAACCCTTACATTTTGGCAATTCAACTTATAAAATTCTTCTTTGTTGGAGACATTACATTCTATTTTTAAAAGTTGAACCAGTCCTTTATAGTCTATAGTTGTTTCTTGAATATCAGTAGTATTCTCATTGTTGTTTTTCTTACTTGTATTATCATTACAAGAGCAAGAAAGGAGAATTATTAATATATTAAATATTATCTTTTTCATACTAATCCCAATATTTTTCTGCTATTTTTTTCTGTTTTTCTTTTTCTTCTTCTGTTATTGTATTTATATCTTTATAATAGACAAAAATACCTGGATGACATCTATTAGATAACCCTTTAGGGGAGGGAAGATTTCTAATTTCAAAATGTAAATGAGGATCTCTTGTAGAGGTATACCCAGTTGTCCCACTGAAAGCAATTAATTGCCCTGAATTAACTTCTTTGTCAGATAAGGATACCCATATTTTACTTAAATGGGCATAAAAAAGATATATTTCCCCATCAAAATTAAACCCTTTCCCTGCTAAGATTTCACCTTCATTTTCATATATCAAATGAAAATCTCTTTTTCTTTTAAGAAATGATGTAGGATCCTTTACTCTTAAACAAATAACTTTTCCATATCCGTCTGTTTCTTGATTAGAAATAAATTCAATATAAGCATCCACACAAGCATACACATTAGATCCTGGTAAAGCTAAAAGATCTATCCCTTGATGATTAATATTCGATCTTTCCTTTCTGACAGTTCCAAATACATTATACCTAGGGCGAAAATTACCGTGTTGAGTATATAAGCATATCATAGGATCGTCCACAGGATCGTGCCATTCTTTACTCCACAGACATTCATCTATTTTAAAAACCTTTGATGAAAAATTCTCAAAAAATATTTTCTTTTCAGTATGGTTGTCTGATTTTTTCCCATTGGGATCATATATTTCTGGATTTCCTTCTCCTACTAATTTACAAACAGATTTTGTATTTCTATTTCTATTTGCTAAAAAATTTATCTTTTTCCACTTGAAGAAAGCCATTGATGAAATTACCCCTATAGCAATATTAGTCATTACCAAATCTGGATTTGCTATAATATCAGCATTTTCTTTCTTTGTATAAGTATTTGCATATTGGTAGGCACTCCTTCCTGTAAGTTGTATAAGCCCTTTACCTCTAAAATTCCATCCATCATTATCATAAATATTTCCTAATTCTTTTCCTTTCTGCAAAGAAGGTGAGTATGCCCAATTTGCAATCTTTTTTAGATTTTCAAGAGGAAGAGGCTTATGATTTGGATTCTTTTTTCCATTTATAAATTTTTGTTCAGCTCTACCCCATTCTTTTGCTTTTTTTCTTCCTTCAGGGGTTTGAAAAGCTCCAAAAGTTTTAATCAAATCCTCCCAATAATAATCAAAATCTTCCCCAGATTTTATATCTAACTTAAACCCTGTTTCGATTGCAGCTTGGGCAAAGAAGTGTGCTTTATTCCAACAAGTATCCATTTGTAGCTCTTTCATATATTTTGTATAAGTATCGGCTACAGTTTTTAATGTTTCTTCTTTTACTTTTGGAAAAAGCTCTCTTAGTTGTGCTACAGTAACAGGTGCTGTACATCTTGGGCAAGAATGTCCTTCTTCTTCTAATTCAACTCTTTTAACCTTTCCTTTTGCAACCTTTATTGTACTAACATTTTCAACTATGTCGTTTAATTTCTTTTCATAATATAGTACCAAGTGATTGGCGAGATTCATATAGGCTCCTTTCTCCTTATCATTTACTTTTGTTTTGAATACTGCTGTTATATGTATGTGATTCTGTGCCTTTTTGAACTTAGAAGTATTTAACTCTACCAAAAGTTCTCCCTTGTTATCTATAACTTTTTTATCAGAATAAAAGGCTTTTTTACCCTCAACTCTCGGAGCAATACTATCCCAAGACTTCCAATTAAAATTTTGTGATAAATCACTAAGTGAAAAACCATATTGATCGTAAAAAAATACTTCTACTTCTTTACCTATCATATTAGCAACGTAAAGTTTAAGGTAAATTTTTGTGTCTAATTTTACAAATCTATACCTTTGGCTATCATCTGAATTACAGAAGTAGGCGTCTATTATATCTCCTTTATTTGTAATTGTAAGAAGATTATTTTCAAATTCTTTATTTGAGGATACTATAAGAAAATTAGTATCTGCTGCTTTTATTTTGAAAAATATTTGAATATCCTTCCTTTCTCGGTCTTCTTTCTTTTTCTCTTCCTCAGTCTTTCCTTTGTATGTCTTTTTTATTGTATAAGGAATACAGATTTCTTTACTCCCTTTGGGAATTACTACTTTTTCAGAAGTATAGATAGGTTTCTGTTTGTTTGTAACATCATAAACTTCTAATATTACCTCTTCCTCATCTAATCCTATATGTTTCGCATAAGCATACATTTCTTGATAATAGCCTGCTTTCTCTAAGATATTACCACTATTTCCATCCTTATCTATCCAATGTGCTGAGGATATTTTAGGTTGTACAATCTCTATATTTTTTTCTACAATTTCGCTATTAATCCTACAACTAACCTTGAATGTTCCTGCCTTTAAGGGAGTCATTTTTATAGTTCTTGGATCCTTTATTCCTTGAGTATTATGGAAATGTGCAGTTCTATTCCAGGGATTGATATTTAAACTTCCCAAATCTTCTTTATAATTAAAAGGAATATCCCATTTTATTTTTTGTATTTCTTCTGAGGTTAGGTCAGGGAATGTAGTTTTTGCATTCAATTCAAAAGGTCTTCCTACCTTAGGCATTCCTTTAATCGAAATACTTTTAACTTCATTATCTACTATTTTGAAAACACAAGTGTCTGGATCTTTTTTATTATTTGAAGAATTAGGTTTTATATTAGCAGCTTCTACAAAATATTCATCTTTTTTATCACTGCTAAACTTAAAAGTTTCTCCACCTTCTTGTTTCAATATTGTATTCAGATACCATTTAGTCGTGCTTGTATCTTCTAAGTCGGCACTGAACTTCATTCTATCCACTTTAAAAATGATTTCTTCATTAGGCCTAAAAAGTTCTCCTGGTTTACCTGGTTTAATTGATATAACACTATTTAAAACACATTTTCCTGTAATTTTTTTCGTAATTTTATCTCCTGAAGGAGTGATATGCTCAGCTACTATGGTATATTCTTCATTATTATTCTCAGGAGTAAAACTAATATTATTCCCTTCTTGCGCAACAAGTATATTTTTATTAGAATCTAAAACAAACATCTTTAACGAAGACAGTTCTTCTTCAGTAGGTTTTTCTATATAGAAATTAGCTTTAAAAGTAACAGAAGCTCCTTTCTTTAATTCCCAATTATCTGTAGTCCCTTTTCGGACAGCGTTTCTTATTTTATTTTCTACATAATTTATGCTAACAATTGTGTTTTCAATCACCTTAAGACGAATCGCACATCCTGAATCAAGTTTATCTACTACTATTTCTTCTTTTCCTTCATTATTTGTCTTGGGAGAAATTGATGTTTTATTTATACATTTACTCTTTTTTTTAATTTCTTCTCGTTTTCCATAGCTTATAATAGTATATTCTCCAGCTTTCTCAAAGGTAAAAGTGAACTCTGTCCCTACCTGTTTTTCCTCTTTAATGATATGATCGTCATCACATTGGTTACCTTCATAGACAATCCATGAAGTGAGACTTTTGTCTCCTTTTTTCAACTTGGCAGAAAATGTTACTTTTTGCCCTTTCCGTATGTATTGTTTTTTATTGTCCATAATTGTGATTTAATCTTCTATTTGTTTGATAGTAATATTTTCAACTACAGGAAAGGCAAGTTCTTCCTTAGGCATTTCTATAGCAGGATTTACTGCACTTACTTCTAATGGGGTAGTATTTTCGGAATGTTGCAATAACACACTATCCGTTTGTCCATGTTTTGCGATAGTAATCTTACCTCCTATCATACATTGTAATTCTGAAATCTCTGTAAGTGTATTTTTGCCTAATACTTTTGTACCTTCATAAGTTTTACTCCACTTAGGTGCAAATTGTGGTGAGCAAGGTAAATTCCCAGAAGAAGAAGGCTTTAAAGTACATTTTCCAAAGGTCATCACTGCTGGAATAAATGTTTTATCATCTTCAGTAGCTACATATTTATCAGATTGCTCATTAAAAACAATTGTTTTATGAGAAGTTACTTGCAAAGTAGCCTGTTGGTTAGGATTCTCAGCTTTATTACAAATACACTTAGCCCCGTTTACCACATAATATTTATCATCATGTTCACTATTCCCTTCTTGCTTTTGTTGTTCAGCAGCAGCTTCTTTCTCTTTTTCTTCTTGCTGCTTTTGTTCTTCCTCTTGTTGTTCTTGTTTTATTTCATCTTTGAAAGGAATTTCTCCATTAAGTTCTCTGATCTCCTCAGAAGAAGGAATTAATAAGGTTATGTTAGGGTGCAACTCATTACCTACCTGACTATTGAAGTCGGCACGTTCGTTATGATACTCTTTAAGCTTCATTGGGTCTTTTAATCCTATTTGCTTAGCTATAGAAACATAAGTATCTTTGCGCTTTACTGTATATTCTGATGACTCTTGCATAATCTTTATTTTTTTGTTAGCGTTAATTTTTGGTCGTATAGAAAAATATTTTCAACTTCAATAGTTGCATTGGTCTCTGAATACTTTATTCTTCCTGTTTTGCCTGTATAATCTGTTTGGTGCACAAAGTTAGTATACATCTGTACGTTTTCCTGTTCGATTTCTACATAGTATTCTTGGTTATGGATATATGTGATTACTTTATCCATCATCTCTTGTGCATTTGCTATCTTGGGTTCATAATATATTTGGTTGCTTTCTGCTCTTTTTTCTATGTCTCCTTTCCAAAAAGACAATCCTATGGGGAGGATATTCCATAACAAAGGATAATCAGTATCAGGCGCAAACTTGCGTATGCTAAAGCTCAATGCTTTTACAATATGTAACTGTTTTATGAACTCCCGCAGTTTTTCGGGTGTATCTGTTGCTTTAAAAAAATGTGAGCGGATATGTTCTAATCCTTCTCCCTCATACGTTGTTAAGAGTTCATTATCTACTTGTTTTATCCGTTGTTGTATTTCAGAGATGTTAGTTACAAAAAGCACATAGTCCTTGACCTTGCATTTCAGAGGAAAGATGGCTTCCATATACTTATGTGATATAGATAAGAATTTAGTATCTATTTCCTCTCCATTTACTAAAAACTGACTTCTCTCAATCACCACATCATAAGTAGACTTTTTCTCTGTCTTTACAAAGATTTTATAGGTAAGAGTAGTATTATATTCTTGTTCTCCTATTTTTAATGTAAGTACATCTTCAACGGCATAAGTAGCGGTTGGAAATAAATTAGGTGTTATTGTGAGCATAAAATCATTAGTTTTTAGTAAGAACTCTTTATTTATTGTTAATTACTTATTTTTTAAGAAATCTATTGTAATAGCATTGTTCTCTTCTTCTTTCTGCTTTACTCCATTGATTATTACAGACGAAGGCACACAAACTATTTCTTTTTTAGGATATTGTGTAACTACTTCCTTCTGAATATTTTTAAAACCATAGATTTTCCATTTATAGTCTTTATAGATAACTTCAAGTGTATCTGATAAAGAAATGATTTCAGTAAAAGCTAAATTAATTGTTTTTTTATTAATAGTATCAACTACTTTAGGAAATATTTGTTTTTCCTTACATTTAATTTGAATATTTTTTTTACTAAAATCATCAAAATTCTTAAATGAAATCCAAAAAGGATGTCCACAAGAAATATAGTCATTTATATGTGGAAGTTTCTTTTTTTGACAAGCTAAAGCAAAAAAAACAAGTACGAAAAATATAGTTTTATTTAACTTTAATATAACCATAGTAATTTGTAATAAAATGTTCAAGAGAAATAGGTTTTTTCAAATATTCTGTATTTGTACCCCAAGAAAAAACTTTAAAATTTAACAAGGGATTATAATATGGTCGTATACCATTTTTATCTATATATTCAATAAAATTCTCTAATACTACCCAATGGTACTCAAACTCAAATAAATTTCCTAAGTTATCCTCGTCGTATTTAATTAAATCAGAGTCTATCATTAGAATTAGCTTATATCCATTAGATATTTGTTTATTGATATCGTCAATAGTTTCTTTGTATCGAATTATATTTATTTTAGAAAAACTTTTTTTGATAGGAATATAAATACCCTTAGAAGAAACATTTTCGTACCCCAATAGATGTTTACATAAACCTACCATTAAGCCTGGCCAATTAATAGCTTGAAATTCTTCATTTCCTCCCTTATAACTTTTGTTTTTTGTATTTCGTGTTCCAGCTAAAGTTATAAAATCTATTAATGGCATTTTGATAATTTTTTTAAAATTTCCTACTTCTTCTAAGCGTTCAGGAAAATTACTTTTTTTAGGATTTTTTTCTATAATTTCTTTTCCTGGCTTCACTGTGAATTTATAATTAGTAGCTTTCCCTGTCCTAAAAAGTTCCTGCGAAAAACTCTTATATTGTTGTGACTGATATTTAGCAAAAAGATAAAAAATACAAGCCATTCCACAAAGAGATGTCCCATTTTGGTCTATAAGGAACGACTTTTTGTGATCTGTTCTTTCTAATAATTCTTTTTCAAAAACTTTTTTATCAAACCACCTAAATCTGTTATGGCAGAAAACTTCTAATTTAGCTTTATTATTTTGCTCTTTTCCAGATTCTCTTACAAAAGCATAAAATGAGATAGTTTGCCCACAATATTCTAACTTATTACAATCAAAAACAATCTCATCTCCTGTTTTTTGTATATATGTAAGTGTTAAGACATTTCCTTTTCCCAAATAACTAACCTGCCATTTTATATCATTCTTGTTTTTAGGGGCTATATTATGTGCAAATTTAGACACCCTTAGTTTGTATGATTTTCCATATATCATACCATAATTCCCAAAGGTTTCTGTACCATCATTTTTGGAACCCTCATCTAAGTTGAGGATTTCTATTTTTTCTACTCCAAAAGGTATAGGGGGCGTAAGTTCTTTACGCTCTATTTTTTCCCATTTGCCGAATTCTACTGCCATAATTTGTTGTTCTATTTATTCACTCTTTCCCAAAATGAAGATAAGTTAATACTAATTAAATATATCTTTAGTGGAATTTTAATTCTTATTTTTCATTGCCAATTCCATCTACAAGTGAAATTTTTTAGTTGATCCTGTCTCCAAAAGACCATTCCCCATATCCATGTCTCAACAATTTCCCTGTTTTAGCATCTAATACAAAAATCTCTGTTTTAAAATCAGCTTTCTTCCATTCAATAAACCAAACAGGACCTGTTTCATAATTAAGGAATCGTGTTATTGTAATAGGCGCATTTTTGGTACTGTTCTTAGGAATTCTAACCCCTCTTTTCCTTAAAAAGGCAAGCACTTTATTGATAGTAAAACTCCAAATAAGATCATGATCTTCAATTTTTTCAAGTTTACCATCTTCTGTGAAAAAATAACTTTTTCCAAAATTTCCTCTATCTGTATCAAGGGTAATACTTTTTCGAGCAATATTTCCATTAGGATAATATTCTTTAATAATTCTATAGTAAGAATTTTTAGGTGCTTTATAATAGAAATATTCCCCGTTAGAAGACATTCCTACCATTATATAGGAACCGTCAGGGAGGAAGTGTCCATGTTTTTTTACATAAGTCAATAAAGAAGTATCAAATCGTTCAAAGGAAGCATCTATCTTAGGATAGTTGGGCTTTCCACAATTGGCAAATAAAATAAGGAAGATAAGAAGATAAATTTTTTTCATAGGACTTAATTTTTAGTTAATAGATTGTACAATAGTTCCCACTGCCATTTGCCTAAGGCAAAGAGTTTTTCTTTTTCTTCCTTGCAATTCCACCTCTAAGTGAAATTTTTTAGTTGATTCTGTCTCCAAAAGACCAATATCCATGTCTATGTTCAATAAGTTTTCCTGTATTACCATCTATAAAAAAAAGTTCAGAACTACCATTAGTTTTTTTCCATTCAATAAACCAAATAGTATTTTCTTTATATGACATTTTTAATATTGTTGTTGTGTTTTTGGGTAATGTGTAATTTATAGCTCCTTTTGGAATATTCCGAATCCCCTTTTTTTTGCAAAAAGTTAATATTTTATCAAATGTAAAAGGACATTCAATGTCATGATTTACAATTTTTTCGATTTCTCCATTTTCTTTAAAATAATAATCAGTATTAAATAAGTTATTTCTTGTATTAAGACTAATATACTTACGATAAATATTCCCATTATGATAGTATTCTTTTATTACTGTATAATATGAGTTTGAAGGTGTTCTATAACAAATATAATAAGGTTTCTCCTCAGTATTTTCACGCTCTTCTATTTCTATATAAGAACCATCAGGAAGAAAGTGTCCTTGTTCGTCTATATATGCCAATAAAGAGGTGTCAAGTCGTTCAAAAGAAGCATCTATTTTAGGATAGTTAGGTCTTCCACAATGAC
Source organism: uncultured Capnocytophaga sp. (assembly GCA_937919265.1). Classification (GTDB taxonomy): domain Bacteria; phylum Bacteroidota; class Bacteroidia; order Flavobacteriales; family Flavobacteriaceae; genus Capnocytophaga. The sequence goes on from CALFOY010000357.1 coordinate 9,346, forward strand.
TGAATAATAATATAAAGAAAATAAAAAAAACAACTCTTTTCATAAATTAATTGGCTAATAAATTATATAAAAGTTCCCACTGCCATTTACTTAAAGTAAAGAATTTTTCTTTTTCCTCCTTTTCATCATTTTTGGAATAATCCATGATATTATCTGTTTTTGCAATAGAAAATGTAATAATTTTTATTTCTCCAGATTTTTGTATAACTCTATCTTCATATAGTTCTTTGTTATTAAATGAATGTTCTAATCCCAATGCATGTAACAGTTCATGAGAAGAAACTTCACCTGTAGGTTTAGAAAATAGAACTACGGTATTTCCATTTGTATAACCATCCTTTGACTCAAGATTTCCATTAAAAAAATAACCTCCTAATCTATTGTAAAAACAGAAAATTTTAATATAATTATTATATTCCTCTTTATATTTTTTACTATCTTTCAACTTCTCTAAACATATAGATTCTATACTTCTAAATCCTGTAGGAACATTGTTCGAATAATTTCCTATAATTCGTAATTTTACAAAACCATTATCCTCTACATTACTTAGAGGAATTTCCTTTAAAGATAAATCCATTATTTCTGTATTTACCTTTATTAAAGCCTGTCCTAAAAAGTTAAAGAGATCTTTTGTAGAACTTACTTTAATAGAATCTTTAATTTTTATAGGAATTTCTTCTTCTATATCTACATTTACAAACAATACCTTTTCTACTTGTTTTTGAAATTTAGGAGCATTGCGCCATACACGTAATACACCTGCTAAGGGTTTTGTATTATCTACCTTATCTTCTTCTTTAGATATTTGTCGAATATAAAGTGTCTGATCTTCATCAAAAGGTTTTATACATTCAATTGTAATAATCTTATCTTTTAGAGCTCCCTCCTTATTGCTTATATTTATTTGCTTAGGTGTTATTTTAAAGTTTTCATTTTCTTGAAAACACAAGAGCGCATTTGGAGATTTTTCTTTGATAAATATTTTTAACTGCAACTGAATCTTCTTATTAGGATAAACAGAGAGCCAAGAAGGATAATATTTTGTATGGGTTGCCTTTTCCTTTCCTATTCTATATTCAAAAGGCACCTCATATACTCCATAAATCTTTTCTAAATTTTCAAACATTTCTATATCCTCAGGCGTTCTACTTCCATCCTTACCTATTCTAAGCTGAAGGTCTGTATTGTTTATATCACTTGCAGTTGGTTCACTTCCGTCTTTCTTAAACATTTTTCCAACAATATCTTGATAAGGACTTTCCCCATCTTCTCCTAATCGCATCCAATCGAAGCCATAGTCTTTCCCTTTCCAACCTTTTTTAGGCCTAAAATGTACCACACAAGGAGCATTTATAACTTTTTCTTCTTCTCTTTGTTCTTCTGTTTCTTGTGTATCAGAGTTATTCCCTAACCCCTGCATTATTACTTTCTTCTGACTAACAAGCTCTAAATCACCATTAGTTGCCTCAATAATTACCTCTTCGGCTTCTTCATAAGAAGAGCCGCTTATAGAGGTATAAGTATCACGAACCGTAATATATATGTTATTTGCCTTTTTAAAAATTCCCATAGCTTTGTTTTTTAATGTGAACTACCTTGCTCGCCACTATTAGATTTTACAGATTTATCACTTTGTAAAATCATATTTTGCTTGGTGCTCACTACGGTTATTTTATTAGAATGCGAGTCACTTTTCTTAGCTTGTATATTTCTTTCGTTTTTAGAGATTTCACCTCTTACATTAGAGTCTTCTCGTATATCACCAGAAGCAGATTGAGAAATATCTTTACCTGCTATATCTACCATATTCACCCCCGCATTGCTAACTATATTTAAAGAAGCTGTTGAAAGTATGTTTTTATTTGCTCTTAAATTAATATCTCCGCCCGCTTCGAAAGTAATATCTTTTGGAGCACTTACATTGATATTTCCTTGTCCATCCATTAGGTAAGTATTACCACTGGGGTCTTCTATAAACACACTACCTTCGGCATCGTTTAATATTATTTTAGTACCCGAACGAGTATGTATCACTTTCTTGTCATTGCCTGCTGTATGGTATTTACTAAATTCCTTACCATTGTAGTTGCTTCCTACTACAAACGGACGTTCAGCATTCTGATCTTCAAAATCTACCCATACTTCTTCGCCTATTTCAGGGATGAAGTAAAAGCCTTTGCCGCCTCCTGCGTGGGGTTGTACCACACGTATCCAAGGGGTTTTGGTTTGATGTTTTTCTTGCCAAATAAACTGTACACGCACACGTCCCCAACCTTCGGGGTCGTTATTGTCAATCACCCGTGCAGGCTGTTGTTCAGCTTTTGGAAGTGCTTGTTCATCATAATAGTAAGCTACAAATACATCAGGAATGGCTACAAACTCATTGTAATAGATGCCTTCTCCCTGATAATGAGTTACATCTATCACTCGATAGGTTTCCATGGGTAAGCCGTTGATATCTATGAGCTTTACAAAACATCCGATATGTACATGAGGATTTCTGCTTCTTCCTCTGACCTGCATTAACTGCTCACGACTTTCTTTTTCTCTTTGGACAGCATCTTTCAAATAATCTCCTCGAAACTCATCTGGCAAAGCTCCATAAGTCTGATCGGTAGTCTTGGCAAATACTTTCTCTGAAGCCTTGATAGCCGTAAATTGAAATGGATTCTCTTTGTACTGTGTCTCTGTCTGCTCACTACTCTTAACCTCTGTTCTGGTCATTTGTGAATTATAGGAAAGATAGTTAAACTTTTGAGGTTTAAGTAGTAACTCAAATTCAACCTCCCTAAGGTCACCCCCTTCATAAAGAGTTATGGTTTTCTGTGCCCGACTACCAAAGATAAATTGTGTGCCATTATAATAGAAAAACTCTCCATAACGCTTGGCAAGGCGCTGGATAAATTGGTAATCAGACTCATTGTATTGTACAGTATAAGGGATTTTCTCTTCATTATTGATAAGTCCCTCTATATGGATTTGTGATTCCTGTGGATATTCCTCTGTAGCTTCTTTGATAATCTCAGGAAGTGTCTTATTCTCATACGACTGACAAGTTTTTCCTCCATCTAATACAATGC
>CALFOY010000358.1 GCA_937919265.1 uncultured Capnocytophaga sp.
GTTTTGAGGTGCCTACACGCCTAATGCGTGCCTCAAAACACAACTTGCTCTGTTCCGGTGAACAGAAAATTCTCCCTAACGGTCGAATTTTAATTAGCCATAAAGAGAGAAATTAACACTACGAGCGGGTAAAGTGATTTCAGGGTGCAAAACAAGTGATTTCTTAGCAAAGGATTTGTATATAACACAAAGCCAATCACTTCCTTACAAAGCCATTTACAACCCTACATAAAGCTATATGTATATTTGTATGTTCCTTTGCACCCACATACCAAAGCAAGTATGTATGGAAGTAAAAATGTATTTGCGTAGCTATGTAGCTACACAGCTATAAAGCTACCAATGTATGTACATACGCAAGTAATTAGTTAATTAGATAATTAGCTAATTACTTATATAACGGTATAGTTACAGAGATAATTACTTAAATAAAGATAGTTGTATTTGAATAGCTATGCACTTATATACTTACTGAATTACAAACATATTTAAACACATATATATGACATCAACGACAAAATTCATTAGCTTTTCTACCCAGAAAGGAGGGGTAGGGAAAAGTACCTTTACCACCTTAGTAGCCAGCTTGCTACATTATCGAATGGGCTACAATGTAGCGGTGATGGATTGTGATTATCCACAATACAGCCTACACCGAATGCGAGAGCAAGACCTCAAAACAGTGATGAACAACGAGCATTTTAAGAAAGCTGCTCATAGACAGTTTAGTGAGCTAAACAAAAAGGCATACCCCATAATACAATGTAAGCCCAATGAAGCCCTTGAAAAGGCACAACAGCTCATTGCAGAGACACCTTTCCCTATAGAGGTTATACTTTTTGATATGCCAGGGACAGTAAACACCGCAGGAATATTGACCCTGCTAGCACAAATGCATCACATTTTCTCACCTATCACTGCCGATAGAGTGGTGATTGAAAGTACTTTGAGTTTTACTGAGGTACTTTCCAATATCATTGCTAAGAATACCGAAAGTGCTATTAAAAGCGTGCATTTGTTTTGGAATCAGGTAGATGGAAGAGAAAAATCGCCTTTGTATAAGATATACGAGCAGGTGATCGCTGATTTAGGTTTGAACCTAATGCAAGCCTATATCTCTGATAGCAAGCGTTTCCGAAAAGATGGCACAGAAAACCAACGGTTGGTATTCCGTTCTACCTTAATGCCTGCTGATGAGAAGCTGATGAGCGGTTGCCATTTGGACGACTTTATTGATGAGTTGGTACAGATTATTCAATAAACCCTAAAGATATGAAGACAGTAAAACCTATAGACGAAAACGAACTAATGGAGCTAATGGCAGGCAAGCAACCCACGCCTGCCCCTGCCATTGCTACGGCTCCGATAGAAACAGAGAAAACACCCCAGAAACCAGCTCCTACCAAAAAGAAAAAGGCAGAACTCTATGAGTATGAAAGTTATTTTTTTGAGCAGGGAGAGACTTCAGCAAGGGAAGGAAAATCGGTGTATATACGCCCAGAGTTTCACCAGCGAATAGCCCGCATTGTACAGGTGATAGGAGAAGACAAGATCAGTCTGTACAGCTATTTGGACAATGTACTCAAGGCGCATTTTGAGCAGTACCAAGAAGAAATTACACAGAGTTTTGAACAGAAATACAAACCTATATTCTAACAATGGAAAAGATTATCATTTTACTACTTATCGTGGTCATTTTGTTGTTGCTATCGGACAAAATGCCTATAACACATTCTAAAAAGAGAGTTCCTCAACCTAAAGCGACCCCTATACCCAAAACAGCTCCTTCAACTTCGGTAATGGGGGAAAGCAGGTTTGTGCCTCCTGCAAAGATAGCTACTACAGCTATCCCCTTAACAGAAAAAGAGCAACAGGATATTCTGACAGAATGGGAAGAGGACCCCACCGTAAACCTTGAAGATGAGGAAGAGGATTTGCGCAGCTATCGAACAGAGGAAGAGGACAATGATTTTGCTACGGGGCTTTCGTTTGAGGACTTGGAAAAAGTAGCTACTTTCCTCTCTGAGGACAAAGAAGAAGTTACCATCGAGAACATAGAGTTACTGCAAAAAGTAGAGGGCACCAGCTTATTAGAAGCCATAGAAAAAGCCTTACCCCAAGCGACTCTTAAAGTAAGTGTGCTCTTGGAGAAGGCGTTGCCTAAAGCTATAGAGAGTAAAACGGAGTTTGATATTAGGGAGTTTGTGTGAGGAATATTTGATAAAGTTGTATTCTATCCTGATTCTTACATATCAAATTCTACTATTTTTACAACATTATCTTCACTTTTGTATTGCATGTTCCCCTTTAAAGATAAAAGAAAATTAAACCAATTTACTCCTTGGTTGGTTTATTGATTTCATATTCCTCTAACAAATCTATAAGTCCATTGATAGACAAATAATTTGTAAATAGATTGAAATAAATTCCTCTAATGCTACAAATAAGATCTGTGACTATATAACATATAAATGGGGTGAATAGTATTGTATATGCTATTATATCCAAAGGATTGTTTCCTACAAGCTCATAAAACCTATTACATGCAGATGAAAATATAACTAGTGCTATAGCTGAAAATATAGAAGAGCTTATAATAAAAGGAGCTTTTTCTTTTTCTGATTTCTTGTTTAATATAACAATTATATCCTTTATCTTGCTTAATGGAATTTTTTTATTGCTAAAATATTTTTCTAACTCAGAAAAGAAATACTTCTTTATCTCTTGACGATTTAATGAGTAGCATTTTTTCTCTACAACAAACTTTTCATCCATTTTTTTCATTGTGTTAAAAATTAGTTTTCTAGTAGAAAAAATGAAAAGTAATACGTCAAAAAGAATTATTATTGCAAAAATAATATAACTATAAAAATTATCTAATCCAAACATATATTTGACACCTATAGGGATTATAGCAATTAAAAGATATATAATAGGTATAACATAATAATGTACCTTATATTTCTTTTTCATAAGACCTCTTGTTGTAAGGTTTTCTTTGTAAAAAGTGATGAAGTCAGATAGATTCATTATTGTAAGATTTTAAGAGTTAAGTTTGTTTTGAAAGGAAAACATAATTATACTTAGAGCTAGTGCAAGTCCTCAATAGTTGTTAGGCTGAGTAGTTTTTCTTTAGCATCCTGTTGTATGAGGAAAACTAATTATCTTCATCTACAATCTTAATAAGATCATCAAACCCATCTCTCAAAGCTATTTTTTTTAGTGTATATACAAAGCGTTCAAGTTCTCTGCTTAAAATAGCTTCATAATCAACAGACATAGAGTTAAAGTCTTGAGGTAGCAAATTTGATATTGCATAATTTATACCAGATAGAATAGTAGGAAAATCAATAATCATTACCTCTCCATCCTCTGCTATTATTTCAACATTAATATTTCGTGGTCTTCCTAAATATTCAAAAGACAACTCTTTAGTCTCAATTTTTGCTTTAATCCTTTGGAACTGGCTATTAACATCAGAAGTTAGTTTTTTAGGTATGATTATTTTAATAGTACATTTCTTGTATTTATTCCCTTTTTCATCAGATAGACCTCTATTATTAATAATATGTGAGCAAGTTGGCTTTATAAAATTCTCATAATATACAGCAGCTAAGGTTGAAGAGGGGAAAAAATTAATATCTGAATCATTTTGCCGGTCAAAAGAATCTTTTATTAAAATTACTGCATTATTAAAGGAGTTAGGTTCTTTTTCCTTAAAACGTGCTAAAGAAATTCCTTTTACATCTGATAAAATCTTTATTTCTTCATCTACTAAAAAAGCACAATTATTTAGCCCCAATCTTCCTATAAATAAGCCTAATTCAAACAAAACGTTATCTCGAGGTTGAATCACTTCATTCTCTCTAAAAATAACTTTATCATCCTTAGTTCCAATAAGAATACCAAAATCGAAATGTAATGTAGCTCTCATCAAATCATTAAGGTAACTATTATTTAAACGAAAAACTGCCTTATCCCACATATTTTCATTCCATATAGTTACTTGATAATTATTATCTTTTTCTAAAAGTCTTTTAGCTTGTTTGGCTAATTCTAATTCTTCTGATGAAGAACCTATAAAAATTCTTTTTATTCTCATTTTTTATTTTACAAATATTTTGTTTGGCATAGATTAAAAAAAATTGCTTTTACTTCTTGTAGGAGTATCTTCAAGGATTCTTTTTTATCTATATTGTTTCTGGAAAAAATATATTCATGTCCATCAACAGATTTCAAACTATTTATCTTAGCTGAATTAGATACTAATTCATTTAACTGCTCATACAATATAGGGACTAACTGATATTTATTTGAATGTAAGTATTTATTTTTTTCTATATTATAACAGATAGCATTTATATCAAAACTACTAAGTTCAATTTTTTCATCACTATCTGCTTTTAAATTTTTTAAGAAACGGATCATCTTTTTTAATCGACCTTTTGTTTCTGAACTTCTTTTATTAATTCTTTGAATACTTAAAAAAGGGAAATCTCTATTTTCTATTGTATTACTCCTTTTATTATAAATCTGAATCCCTCGATATTCAATTTGCCTATTATTAATAACAGATTGAGCATCATCATACCAATTGGCAATTACAATATCTACATCCCTGCCCATACTTTTATTAGTTATCTTTATAGCTTTAGGATGTGTAATGTCACAAATTTCATAAACAGATGATAGTTTTTGCTCAGATAACAATCTATTATTCTTTAAATCATTAGTCGCTGAATGGTATTTCTTTCCTAATAGTTCTTGTTGTAATTTTTGAATTTTTTCTTGTGATAAGGAAAACTTATTCACTTCTAAATTTTCTATGATATTTCGTTCATCAAGAGTATAAAATTTATCAGAAATTACAAGCAAATCAATATCACTATACCCTTTGATATGAGTGTTTGTCATCACAGATCCTTGATATTGATATTCAACATCTAGAAGAATATCTTGCAGATGTAATTTCACTTTTTCACCCGCTTCTCTACTTTTATTAGTGTATTCAGGACTAACACCATTCATTGCTAATGTTATATATTTTAAGACATCATTATACTTAACATCAGGGTTATCTGAAAAAAATTTTGTTGTGATTTCTTGTAATTTTTCAGGATTACTTCTGTTTTGTAAATTTTCAAACAAAGCAGAATAGTTTTTCTTTTCCATAAACTTTTTTTATTTGTATATCAAAAAAACTGCCAAAACAATATAAACTGCCAAAATGTCATTTTTTATAACTATCGTAAGCCATCCCCCGCCATTTTCAGCCACCTACTACCACACTTGCTCCCAGCTTTTTGTCTTCCTTTACTTTTGCACCAAATTTTAAAATAACAGATTATCAATGAAGCGAAAATCAATT
>CALFOY010000359.1 GCA_937919265.1 uncultured Capnocytophaga sp.
ACTCCAAAATATTTACATTTTGGAGTTTTATTAAAATTATTTATAGTCTCTCACAAATTCCATAAGTTGTTTTTTATAATTTGGGAAATTAAATATTTGATAAACAACATAAAAATTATTTTTATCTACACAAATAGGGTATAATTTTTTTGCCATTTCTAATTTTTTATTATCAAAATCAAATGAAGAAACTAATTCTTTAATTTGCTGAGCTGTAAATGCTGTTGTTTTCATTTGTTGCTCTATGAAAGTAACTTTGTCTTTATCAAATATACAACTTTCTCTAAAATTTGACATAAAATGGCTAAAAGAACTATCAGACATAATGTTGGCGTGTATGATAATTTCATTTTGAGAAAAGCCTCTGTTCTGATACGGATTATTCCAAATGTCATTCCAATTGTTTGTGCCATACCATTGATTGTCAATAGGATAAGAAGCTAATTCGTATAAACCATATTGAGTAAAGAAATCTAATACAGTACGAGAATTATTTTTAATATAAATAGTAGTTCTATATATTAAATATCCATTTGCATAGATTGAAAGAGGTAAACGCCCTGAACTGATATCAAAAAAACGAAATTTTCCTGTAGAATTGCTAATTTGTTGGTCTGCAAGTTCAACGGTAAAGAAACCCATTTCAGGAATACGTAAGAAAACCTCTGAATATCCAAAATTGATATTCCATTGATAGTTGATGTTTGTGTTTCTATTTTTCTGTAAATCAATAGGTTTTAATTCTTTACTATTGTCAATCCATTCCATACGTTGCACATTGATTTCAGATGGATTTGCTTCATTTTTCAATAAAACGCCCATTTTTCCTGCTTGTTGTGCAAAAATAAATTGTGATAAAAAAACACTAAAAAAAGCTAATTTTTTCATTTCTATAATTTTTTTGTAATTTTCATAAGAATAGATAGCAATATGTATGCCACAATAATAATAGGAATGCCTAATATTTTGAAAATCAATAATAAAATAATTGAAATTAGTAAGAAAAAGTATTTAATTGCATTATTTTTTAGTGAAAAATCTTTAAATTTTAGAGCAAAAAGCTCTATATTACTATTCAGAAGATAACAACTTATAAGAATAATCAATATCAGTAGCCAAAGAGGAAGAAGAATGAAAGTATAATTTTCATCCTGTTGGCAAACCCCTATAGAAACAATGAATAATGCATTGGCAGGAGTAGGAAGCCCAATAAAAGACGATGTTTGTCGAGTATCAATATTAAACTTAGCTAATCGGTATCCAGAAGCTAATGTAATAAGGAAACCTAAGAAAGGTAAATAATTATAAATACCATCGTGTGAGGGAGTTATATTCTGTATAAGATAAAACATAACCTGTCCAGGAACAACTCCAGAGGTTACCATATCAGCTAAAGAATCCAATTGTAACCCCAGAGGAGAAGAAACTTTTAGAAGTCTGGCTACAAAACCATCAAAAAAATCAAATACGATTCCTAAAAAAATCCAAAATAAAGCCCATTTAAATTCGGCAATGAAAGCATATTGTAGCGCAACTAAGCCACAAAAAAGGTTTAAAAGTGTTAAAAAATTTGGAATATGTTTTTTCATTTATATTAAATAATATGTAAAAAAATAACAAAGGAATATTTTGAAAACATTAGATGTTACAATGAATATTCCTTTGTTTTAATTAATAAAATTGTTATTGTTTAGAAACATTTTCTACACGTTCTACCTTGTCGTGTTTAGAAAGGGTAAGGCGTACAATACTATCTTCTAAAGCAATAAGATTGTGAGCAATAGCGCCATCAAGTGAAAGAATATCTCCTTTCTCTAAGTGAAGAACTTCTCCATTTACTCCAAAGTCAATTTTTCCTTCAAAAAGTTCTACAACAATAGGATAAGGTGTTTGATGCTCTTTCATTTCTTGTCCTTTTGCCATTGTTATTCGGATTTCTTTTGAAAAAGAAGTTTCAAAAATAGGTTCTACATTTGCTCTGTCAGCTTTGTAGGTTATGTTTTTTGCTAATGAACTTGTTTTCATTGTTTTAGATATTTAATTATTTTTAAAAATTAAGGTCTTTTATAGTAAAGTTTTTCCAAATAGGAGCTTTTTCATATTTTTGTTTCACCTCATTACTTTTTACATATATTTTGATAGAATTAGTATCAAAAGAAGAACGTTTTAGAGTAGGAGGGGTGAGGGGTTCTAAATATACAGATGTTAATTGATGACAATTACTAAAAGCATTTATACCTATCTCTTTGACATTTTTAGAAATGATGATAGAACTGATAAAAAAGCAATTCTCAAAAGTTGCTTTACCAATATTGGTTACAGAATCAGGAATATCAATACTTTCCAATCGGATACAATTCATAAAAGTACCATCTGAAATTTTAGTTAATCCATCAGGTAGCTCAATAGATTTCAGTTTTGTACAATTTCGGAATGTGTATTCTCCTATTTCTTTAACATTTTTACTAATCACAATACTTGTAAGTTGTAAAGGATTGTTGTCGTCAGAAAAAGCTAATTTTTCTATTTTCGTAACTTTTCTGAGTTTCGGGTCGGTGTTCATATTGATGTGCTTAGTGTTGTGGTTTAGCCACTTTAAAAGCGTTGTTTTGTCATTAGACAAATTATAATCAATACCTTCTTTAAAAATGGGATTATTTGTTAAAGTAATACCTTCTCCCCAACCTGAATTGGTTTTTGGACCGTAAATAGTTTTAGTTTCCGTTTGTAGATAGAAGTCACCTTCTTTTCCTAAATTATTTTCAGGATTCGTAGTCCCAGAATAAATTTTTGTTCCACTTTCAGCAATGGCTTTATGTTCACTTTTAACGCCATCAAATTCCCAATAACCATCAGCGCTGATAGTTATTTTTGTTCCATCTTTTCCTTTTTGTCCATCATTTCCAATGGCTTTAATATTGAAAACTTTTCCATTTATTTTCCAGTATCCGTTTTCAATTTCTATAGTTGGTGTTACACCATCTTTTCCGTCATTTCCTTTTTCACCTTGTGCTTTTTGGTTTGTTTTTACATCATTTATGTACCAAAAGCCATCTTTTATTTCTATTTTAGGAGTAACTCCATTTTCTCCGATGGCTTTTTTATTCGTTTTCTCATCATTAATAACCCAAAAACCATCTTCGCTAATAGAAATAGTTGATGTTTTTCCATCTTTTCCATCATTTCCTTTTTCACCTTGCGCTTTTTGGTTTGTTTTTACATCATTTATATACCAAAAACCATCTTTTATTTCAATTTTAGGAGTTTTTCCGCTGTCACCTTGTGCTTTTTGGTTTGTTTTCTCATTATTAATAACCCAAAAACCATCTTCGCTAATAGAAATAGTAGGTGTTTTTCCATCTTTTCCATCATTTCCTTTTTCACCTTGTGCTTTTTGGTTTGTTTTTACATCATTTATATACCAAAAATCATCTTTTATTTCAATTTTAGGAGTTTTTCCGCTATCACCTTGTGCTTTTTGATTTGTTTTTTCATTATTAATAACCCAAAAACCATCTTCGCTGATAGAAATAGTTGGTGTTACTCCATCTTTTCCATTATTTCCTTTTTCGCCTTGTGCTTTTTGGTTTGTTTTTACATCATTTATATACCAAAAACCATCTTTTATTTCAATTTTAGGAGTTTTTCCGTTGTCGCCTTGCGCTTTTTGATTAGTTTTCTGCCCATTTATATGCCAGAATCCATCTTTTATTTCAATTTTTGGGGTAACTCCGTTTTCTCCGATAGCTTTTTTATTCGTTTTTTCATTATTAATAACCCAAAAACCATCTTCGCTGATGGAAATGGTAGGAGCATCAAGAATTGCTTTTTGGTTTGTTCTTTCCCCATTGATAGTCCAATATCCATCTTTGATATTAATTTTTGGAGTAATTCCATCTTTACCATCAACACCTTTAAGGTTTGCTATGGGTTGTCCCCAATTTCCATTGTTCTTTGGTCCATAAAGGTTAAATGACGAAAGGTCAATAAAAAAATCTCCATTATTGCCAAAATTTGCATCTGGGGGATTATTTCCAGATAGGATAGATTTCCCGTTTTCCCCTTTGGCATAGATATATTCAGTTTCAGTTTTTGTACATTTGACACTAATCAAAGCCATAAAAAAGACTATACAAAGTGAAGAGAAATGCTTTTTCATAATTATGAAATATGTAAATTATTAATATTCTAATTTTAGCATAGATAATTTATTATCAAACACATAAGCTATGTTTTCAGCACGTAGTTTTGCTTCTTCCGCTATTTCTCCAATAAATTGTTCGTCAATATTTTGTTTAAAAAGTTCTACCCAACGGTCAAAGTGGTGGCTTTCAATAGGAAGCGGAATATGTTTCTGGAAGGGATTTCCTCTATAATCTCCTTCTCCAAGTAATAATTTACTCCAAAAAGAATACATAATGGGTAAGTGAGTTACCCAATTTATTTTTGCAAAATCATTAAAAATATAAGATAATTCTTTGTCTTTATTAACTTTATCATAAAAAGTATCAACCATTTGTTTGATATCATCAAGGTTTTTTATCTCTTGCATATTATATTTATTTGGGGGCAAAAGTATTATTAATTTTTATGAAATACAAATTTTCAAGTCAATTAATTATCAGTATTTTTGTTTAAAAACGAATGTTAATACCATAGATTTGAGTTCCTTCAAGTGATGAGGATGAGAATTGAAAACTATATTTTTTATTAGTTTCTGTTACCGATGTTTTGTGTTTGGTAATACGAGTATTCGCTATGTTTTTCCCAATAAGATAGCCCATAAAAATAGCAATGGGATAGTCTGAAGCCCAATGAACTTTGCTTTGCATCATTTCAAAACTTAATAGACCTAATGCTGTATAACTAACGGGTTTTATCCATTTTTTTTCGGGATAATTTTCAATAAGTACAGTTACAGCAGCCATAGCAGTGGTTAAGTGTCCAGAAGGCATAGCATCGTAATAGGGAGTATGTTTTTGATAAGCAGAAAAACTAGGGGCAAAAGTCCAGTGGCTATGTCGTCTTCCATTTTCCATTGTAATGAAGGGGCTTTCTCGACCAGTTAGTCTCTTAATTGGTTGAACAAAAAGCCCAGAAACAGCAATGCTTTCTAAGAGTTGCATAGCTGTACTTTGCGCTCTGAAATCTTTGGTAATAAGTCCGTAAGTAGCTAATCCTCCACTTATTAAAATAAAAGTAGTTCCATTTCCTATTAGGTATAATCCTGAATTTATATCGGCAGGAATATTTTCTAAGGGACCAAATTTTTTATATGTATGATTTGGGTTTAAACCTAAATTTTCTCCAAAATTTCTACTTTCATCAATAAGCCAAGGGTCGGCTGGCATAATAGCTCCAGTAGCTACTAAAGATGCAATTCCGTAAGGATAATAAGGTTTTGAAACAAAATCTGAGGCTGTATTAAGAAAGTTTCTAGGTATTTTATTAACTAAATGATAAATTTTAGGTTTTTGATAGCTAAAAGTTTCATTGTCAGATATTTTATAATATTGAATATTATTTCTTTCAGTTTGGAAATCTAAACTATCAATTTCTTGAGTTATACCTAAAAAAGGGAAAAGAATAAATAGAATACTTAATTTCTTCATTTGTAAGTGCTTGATTTTAATGTAAATATGCTTCTGAATTTTCTCCAAAACGTACTTCAATATGTTCTTGTAATGAAGTAGAAAGAGAAATACCTTTAAAATCTGCTTTTACTGGGTATTTTTTATGATTTCTATCTACTAATACGGCTGTTTTTAAACGTTTTAGAGGAACTTCAAGAAAATGTTTTACACCATAAATAAGAGTGGTACCTGTGCTTAGAACATCATCAACCAAAACAACAGAACGATTGATATATTCTTCCTTACTTAAAGAGGTAGAAATGGGTTCTAATACATTGTTTTTGTTGATTTTAACTTTGCAAAGTTTAATAGGAATATCACAAATTTGAGAAAGTTCAGTATATAATTTTTCTGCTAAAATGTAACCGTTTTCCTGAATTCCTGCAAGTATAAATTCTGGTTCATTGAGGTTGGTTTCATATATTTGATAGGCAATTCTACGAATTTTATGCTCTATTTGTTGATGGTTTAAAATAATTGTCATTGTTTATAAAATTTAGTTATTCTTCATTATTTTCAGAGAGAGAATCATTTTCAGGGAAGAACCATTGGTCAAGTTCTCTTCTGTCTTTTTTTGTAGGTCGTCCTTCTCCTTTTTTTCGATAATAATCTTGTGCAAGTTTTTGTAATTCAACGTGTTCAAAAGCTTCAGGAGGTGTGTTGTCAATTCTGTATAAATTGACTAATTTTGCACCAACACGAGATTCTGGAATGTCATTTACAACTATTTCATAATTAATTTGGTCTTTACGGATAGTTAATTTATCCTGAACGAAAACCTCTTTGGAGGCTTTGGCTACTTCTCCATTTATTTTTATATGCCCTTTTTTGCAGGCTTCTGTGGCTATATTTCGAGTTTTATAAACACGAATGCACCACAAATATTTATCAATTCTCATAATTCTTAAAGTTTAAAAAGTTATACTTTATCTCTTGTTAATCTTTATGATTCAGTAGTTTATATTAAATAGAAATAAAAAAATCATAATAGATGCAAAAAACTATGCAAAAATACGAGATTTTTTGTAACTTGCACCCAAATTTGTAAATTTATAATTAAAAATAATGAAACACAAGAATTTCTTAGCTATTGGGCTTTTGGCTTTGACTTTATTTTCATGCAAAAAAGACAATAATGACGTAGTAATACGCCCATATACTGAAGTGGCACCAGAAAATGACCGAGATATACAAACTTATCTGAAAACGCATTTTGCTACCTTGGACTCGGATAATAATGTTGTTATCGATACCATTTCAGGAGCCAATGCAAGTAAAACTTCTTTGTTTAACAATACAGATTTGAAAAGGAAAGTTCTTAAAGTAAAAATTAATGATAATACATATCTTGATCACACAATGTATTACATTATTTTTAAAGAAGGAAATGGAGAACAAGCCACTGTAGCAGATAGGTCTTATGTTCTTTATAAAGGGCAAACTCTTAAAAATAAAGTGTTTGAAAATGCTAAAAATTTTACTCAAAATAACTGGTTAGACCTTTTGGGAGATGGTACTCGAAACAACTCAGGTACTATCTATGGATTCAGAGAGGCGGTAGCTTTGCTAAAAGCAGCTACTAATGAATTATCTTCAAACCAAGACGGAACCCTTGCTTTGCCTGAAAATTATGGTGTAGGATTATTTTTTATGCCTGCTGCTTTGGCTTATTATACAGGAGCTTCTAATATTCCTGCATATTCTCCGGTTATATTTGAAATTAAACTTTTAAAAACAGAACATATTGACCACGATGCAGATGGTATTCCTTCTATAAATGAAATTAACCATCAATCAGACGGAATTATCTCTTTTCCAGACTGTAATAGTAATGGAGTTGTAGATTATTTGGATAGCAGAAAATGTAAAAATTAATTAATTTCTAAGATGATTTCTGTAAAAAAAATATCTACACCAAAGGAAATGAAAGAGTTTGTTAAATTTCCTTTTTCATTATATAAAAATAGTAAAACTTGGGTGCCACCTATCATTAAAGATGAATTGGCTACTCTTGATGTTAAAAAAAATCCAGCTTTTGAAAATGCAGAAGCTGAGTTTTTTTTGGCTTATAAAAACAATACAATAGTAGGTCGTATAGCCGTTATTATCAATAAATATGAAATAGAACAAGGTGTTAAAAAAGTTCGCTTTGGTTGGCTTGATATGATTGATGATATACAAGTAACGCAAGCTCTTCTTGAAAAAGTAGAAGAGAAAGCTAAACAAAGAGGTTTAGAGTACATAGAAGGCCCTATGGGGTTCTCAAATATGGATAAAGTAGGAGTACAAACTGCTGGTTATGAAGAAGTAGGAAGTATGATGACTTGGACAAATTATCCTTACTATTCCACACACTTAGAACAACTTGGACTAACAAAAGAAAAAGGGTTTATAGAAACATATTTTTATACCAATGGGCTTGATGAACAATGGTTTAACAAAATGGGAGATATTGTAGAGAAACGCTATGGGCTTTCTTTTGCTCCTATTAAAAATAATAAAGATATAATTCCTTATGTAGATGAAATGTTTGATTTGTTTAATGAAAGTTATGCCAATCTATCATCATTTATTCCTGTTAAACAAAAGCAAAAAGATTATTTTAAGGAAAAATATATTCCTTTTGTAGTGCCAGAATTTATTAAATTTATTTTGGATAAACAAGGCAAAATTATTTGCTTTGCCATCGTATTGCCATCGTTCTCTGAGGCTTTACAAAAAGCAAAAGGGAAATTATTCCCATTTGGTTTTTTACATTTACTAAAAGCATTAAAAAATCCTAAAAAAGTAGATTTTTATCTTATCGGGATTACTCCTGAGTATCAGTCTAAGGGAGTTCCTGCAATGCTCTTCCGAGAATATTATAAAATTTTCAAGAAAAAGGGAGTTGAAAAATGTATCATTACTCCTGAATTAGAAAATAATATAGCAATACAAAAACTTTGGAAAAATTTTAACCCAATAGATTTTGGTCGAAGGGCTACTTATAGAAAAAATATTCTTTAAAAAATAAAATAGGCTATCCAATTTTTAAATAAAAATTGGATAGCCTATTTTATTAAATAATCTAAATTATCTTGTCCAACTTACCATTAGTCGTTTTACTTTGGCAGTGTCAGGAATATCGTTTATTGTAAAATCTCCTGTGATAGAAGCTATTAAATCACTTTTATCAAAAGCAAAATACAAATTACTATTTTTAGGCATTACAACAACTGTGGTTAAAGATTGTTCAAAATCAAAATCTGAGTAAACTTTTTTAATATCAGCAAAAGTACTTTCAAGAGAAATTCCATCTTCTGTTTTAAACCTTGTATCCATTATTTGCACATTGGCAATATATTGATTTTTAGATTCATTTATTTGAGTAGGAGTAAGCTCTAGAAGTTGTTTTTTTTCTCCATTTTTTTCAAAGATACTGAAACGCTCTTGGCTAGCATAGCGAAATTCTCCATCAGAGGCTGATTTTACTAATGAGTCTTTTGCATAAATAGAATCCAGTTGGCTAGTTTTATTATTCTTATTGAGTTCGCCAACACTATTATTAGTAATTAGAAATTTTTTTTCAATACGATTACAACCAATCAAAGAAAAGGCTATAATTGAAATAAATATATAAGGTTTCATTTATTTAAATTTTATTTTTTTAATACTTTACTAAGAACTCCGAAAACTCCTCTAATAAAAGTAGCGCTTGTAAGTAGTTTAATAATAGGATTTTGTGCTGTACTTTTTCTTGTTGAAGTTACAGTTCCGCTTTCTGTTTTTTTATTTTTTTCTTGATTATTTTTAGCTTCCTCATTTTGAATACGCTGTACTTTGGCTGTCAAAATTTCATAAGCACTTTCTCGGTCAATTACTTCATTATATTTAGGTTTTAATGAAGAATTATTTATTAAGTTTTTCAATTCTTCATTAGTTAAAATATCCATACGGCTCATAGGAGAACACATCATTGTTTCTACAAGTGGAGTAGGGCGCCCTTTGGTATCAAGAGCTGTAAAAAAAGCATCACCAATACCTAATGTTGTTAAATTTTCAGCAACGTTATAAAATTCAGTAACTGGGTAGTTTTGAGCCGTTAGTTTGATAGCTTGTCGGTCTTTGGCAGTGAAAGCTCTTAGAGCGTGTTGTATTTTCATGCCAAGTTGAGAGAGAACGGCTTCTGGTATGTCTGTAGGGTTTTGGGTACAGAAAATAAGTCCAACTCCCTTAGAACGAATAAGTTTTACAATATTTTCTAATTGATTAAGTAATGCTTTTGAGGCTTGGTTGAAAATTAAGTGAGCTTCATCAATGAAAATTACCAATTTTGGTTTTTCCATATCTCCCACTTCTGGGAAAGTATTATATATCTCAGCCAATAAACAAAGCATAAATGTAGAGAACATTTTTGGTCGGTCTTGAATATCATTCAAACGAATAATATTAACATATCCTTCCCCTTTGTTATTTGTGCGTAACAAATCATCTACTTCAAAACTTCTTTCTCCGAAAAATAATGTAGCGCCTTGATTTTCAAGTTCAACAATTTTACGAAGGATAGCACTTGTAGAAGCACTTGATATTCTTCCGTATTCTGCTTCAAATTCGCTTTTTCCTTCTTCAGTTGCGTATTGTAATATTTTTTTTAGGTCTTTCAAATCCAAAAGAGGATAATTATGGTCATCACAATATTTGAAAACAACAGCTAAAACTCCTTCTTGCACTTCAGAAAGGTCTAAAATACGAGAAAGCAATACAGAACCAAATTCAGAAACTGTAGCACGTAGCCGAACGCCATCTTGTTCAGAAATTGTAAGTAATTCTACAGGGAAACTTTGTGGCTCATAAGTTAATCCCATTTTCCCGTAACGCTCAGTAATAAAAGATTTTTCTTCTCCTTTTTGGGCAATTCCACTAAGATCACCTTTCAAATCCATCAAGAGAGTAGGTACTCCTTTTTTTGATAAATTTTCGGCTAAAGCTTGTAAGGTTTTGGTTTTTCCTGTACCTGTGGCACCTGCAATTAAACCATGTCGGTTTAAGGTTTTCAGTGGTAATTTAACAAAAGTATCTTTCAGTACTTCACCATTATACATAGCACCTCCTAAGGTGATAAAATCACCATTGAATTGATAACCAGAAAGTATTGTATCTTTAAATTTTTCTATAGACATTTTGTAAGATATTGATAATAAGTGTTTTGTAAATATTCTCTTTTAAAAAAGAATATCGCACGAAGATACAAAATATTTTTTATATTCCAATAATTTTAGAAAAATATAACCGATATTTTCTTATCTTTAACAAATTTTATTTCATTTTATAGATATTTTTTCTATTTTATTAGGAGTTGTATTCTTTTATTTTTTGTAAATAAAATAAAAAAAATATTAAAAAAATATTAAAAAAATCTTATTTTTTACCTTGTTAATAAAAAAATAGAAAGAAAGTGGGAAAAAGTGGTGTAAAGTGGGAAAAAGTTTATATCTTTGGCTCGAAATTCTGAACGATGATAAACTTTTTTGAAACATATGAATGTAAAGCAGATTCCAAAGGTAGAATAACTATACCTTCTGGACTTAAGTCGCTTATGGATAGTGTGTTACAAGAAGGTTTGGTTTTAAAGCGTTCTATATATAAACCTTGTATAGAACTTTATCCAAGGAATGAATGGCAGCAAATTCGAGAGAAATTGAGCAAGCTAAATCAGTTCAATCAAGAGCATTTAACTTTTATTAGGCTTTATACGGCAGGTGTAAAAGAGGTGGAGGTTGATGCTTCTGGACGTTTTCTTATCCCAAAGCTTTTGTTTGATTTTGCTAAAATAGAAAAAGAAATCGTATTGGTGCCATCTATTAATTTTATCGAAATTTGGGATAAAAACTTATACGAAAGAGAAATTAATTCTATAAACGAAGAAGATTTTATGCGTTTAACTGAAAAAATAATGGGAGCAAATGAATAATTATCATACATCTGTATTATTAACTCAAAGTATAGAAGGGCTTAACATTCAACCAGATGGAATATATGTAGATGTAACATTTGGAGGAGGCGGGCACTCTCGTGAAATACTTAATCATTTGAGTGAAAAAGGGAAATTGTATGCTTTTGACCAAGATAAAGATGCTCTTGAAAATGAAATAAACGACCCTCGTTTTACGCTTATTAATCAGAATTTTAGGTATTTAAAACGCTTCTTACGGTTTTATGGAGTTAGCAAAGTAGATGGTATTTTAGGAGATTTTGGTGTTTCTTCACATCAATTTGATGAGCCTGCACGAGGCTTTTCAACTCGTTTTGATTCTGATTTGGATATGAGAATGAATCAAGATGACCCTAAAAGTGCTTATACTATATTGAATAATTATGAAGAACAAGCTTTGTCTGAAATTTTTTATGAATATAGTGAGCTTAAAAATGCACGACAAATAGCCAAAGCAATTGTTGAATATAGACAAGAAAAAGAAATAAAAACAAGTGGGGAGCTACAACAAATTTTGAAAAAATGGTTGCCAAAATTCAAAGAGAATAAAGTTTTAGCTCAAATTTTTCAAGGAATTCGGATAGAGGTTAATGACGAAATAAATGTATTGAAAGATTTTTTGACCCAAACCTCAGAAGTGCTAAAAGTAGGAGGACGTCTTAGCTTGATAAGTTATCACTCACTTGAAGATAGATTGGTTAAACGCTTTATCCGAGATGGTAAATTCTCAGGAGAAGCAGAAAAAGATATGTTTGGACACATACAAGTTCCTTTTAAAAAAGTAGGAAACCTAATTGTTCCAAGCCAAGAAGAAATAGAAAAAAATAATCGTGCAAGAAGTGCAAAATTGCGCATAGCTGAAAGAATTGAATAATAAATAATGAAACAGGTAAAAGAACAAATAGTAAAATTATTAAAAGTTGATTTTTTAGTAGGTGAAAATGCTCTAAAAAATTGGATAATGATTCTTTTTGCGCTTTTCCTTTGTATAATAATGATTTATAGTTCACATCTTTTTGAGCAAAAAGTACATACCATTTCAAAATTAACAGATGAAGTAAGAGATCTTCGGAGTGAGTTTGTTGATGTACGCTCGCAGTTACAACGAGTGAGATTGGAATCGAGTGTATTAAAATCTCTCAAAGATAGCGGACTAAAACAATCAGAAACACCACCAAATAAAATAAAAGTAATCGTAAAGCAATGAAAGAAGATGTTCAAAAAGATAAAACCATTACCATTCGGACAATTATTATTACCGTAGGTATGCTTCTTTTTGCGCTGGCGATTTTTATAAAACTTCTTGATTTGTATTTCAATGGTGAGAAATATGAAAAAATGATAGAAGAGAATACGATAAAAGAATTTGTCGTTCAGCCTAATAGAGGAAATTTGTATTCAGATGATGGGAGCTTATTAGCTACATCTATTACAAGGTATGATATTCGTTTTGATACTAAAGTGCCTAAAGAAAAAGATTTTAAAAATAATCTTAAGCCCTTATCAGATTCTTTGGGTAAAATGTTTAAAAAAGACCCCGCATATTATACAAAATTACTTAAAGATGCCCGAAAACAAAAGGCTAGATATTTGCTTTTAGCTCGTAATTTAGGTTATGATGAGTGTATGAAAATAAAAAAGTTTCCTCTTCTTGAAAAAGGAGCTTATAAAGGGGGGCTTATTGTTGAATCAAAAACTTCACGAGAGTATCCGTTAGGAGCTATTGCTCACAGAATTGTAGGGTATGACCGATTTGATGAAAATGGAAAACATTTACAAGTAGGGCTAGAAGGTGCTTTTAGTAAATATCTTTCAGGAATAGAAGGAAAACAATTAAAACAAAAAATAGCAAAAGGAGAGTGGAAACCTGTTAATAATAGTAATGAAATAGAACCACAAGATGGTTATGATGTTGTTTCTACTATTAATATTAATATTCAGGATATTACTCATCACGCTTTGCTTACTCAGTTGGAAAAATTTCAAGCAGATCACGGCTGTGCAGTAGTTATGGAAGTGAGTTCAGGTGAAATAAAAGCTATTTCTAACTTAGGCAAGAATACCAGTGGTAAGTATGCAGAAAGGTTTAATTATGCAGTTGGAGAAACTTATGAGCCTGGTTCTGTATTCAAAATAATGTCTCTTGTTACAGCTATGGAAGAAGCAGCTATAGATACTACCTATGTCGTAAATACTCAAAATGGAGTAATATCATATTATGGACACGAAGTAAGAGACTCTAACAGAAAAGGTTATGGAGAAATAAACCTCTCCGAAGCAATGCAAGTTTCTTCAAATACGGCAATAGTAAAAGCAATTCACGATTTATTTCATAAAGATCCTAAAAAATTTGTTAATAGGCTCAATAAAATGAATTTAAATTCAAAATTAGGAATTTCTATTACTGGTGAAGGAACCCCGAAAATACCTCAACCTAATCAAAGAGAATGGAGTGGTATTTCATTAGAATGGATGGCATATGGCTATGGTGTAGAAATGACTCCTTTACAAGTTTTAACATTTTATAATGCTATAGCTAATGATGGAGTAATGCTAAAACCTAGAATGATAAAAGAAGTAAAACAATGGAATAAGGCAGTTCAAAAATTTGATCTTGAAATAATTAATAGTAATATTTGCACACAACAAACAGCAACTAAAATTAAAAAAGTTCTTGAAAATACTGTAAAATACGGAACAGGAAAAGCTCTCTATTCACCCAATTTTTCAATGGCAGGTAAGACAGGTACAGCCCAAAAGGATTATAATGATAAAAGTAAATTGGGTTATATTTCTTCTTTTGCTGGTTTTTTCCCTGCGGATAATCCTAAATATTCTTGTATTGTTGTGATTCATAACCCAGATAAAAAAATAGGATATTATGGAGCAGATGTATCCGGTCCTGTATTTAAAAGTATCGCTCAGAAAATTTATACCAATTCTTTACTCATTGATACCATTGAAGACGTTGAAGAGTCAAGCCAAAATGTACAAAAAAGTAATAAAAGGTATGAAGAAATTTCTCAAAAATACAAAACCATAGTTCCTAATGTTATAGGTATGAGCGCGATGGATGCTATTGCTATTCTTGAAAATTTAGGACTTAATGTAATTGTTTCAGGAACAGGAAAGGTGAAAGAGCAATCTATTTCTGCTGGTGAACGTATCGGTAGAAATAGAGTAATTAAAATTGTTTTATCTTAAAACAATAATACTCAAATGATACTAAAAGAAATATTAAAAAATACATCTGTACAACAATTCATAGGGAATGAGCTTACAGAAATAACAGATATTACCCAAGATTCACGAAAAATAGAACGTGGAGCATTGTTTATTGCTGTAAAAGGAGCAAATTCTGACGGGCATTCTTTCATTAATAAAGCAATACAAGAAGGTGCCTCTGCTATTTTGTGTGAAAATTTGCCTGATGAACGTCCTGAACATATTTCTTTCATAAAAGTTGAGAATACAACAGAAATAATGCCTTTAATAGCTTCAAATTTTTACCAAAATCCATCAAAAGAGCTAAAATTGGTAGGAGTTACAGGCACAAATGGGAAGACAACAATATCAACATTGTTATTTAAGCTCTTTAAACAAGCAGGTTATAAAGTTGGACTCATTTCAACTATTGCTATTTACATAAATGATAAGCAGTATGAAACAAAAAATACAACACCAGATACTTTAACACTCAACTATATTCTTAGAAAGATGAGAAATGAAGGTGTTGAATATTGTTTTATGGAAGTGAGTTCTCACGGAATTGCTTTGCATAGAGTAGATGGGCTCCAGTTTGCAGGCGGAATATTTACAAACTTAACTCACGATCATTTAGATTTTCATAAAACCTTTGCACAATATCGAGATACTAAGAAAAAGTTCTTTGATACCTTGCCTAAAGAGGCTTTTGCTATCACTAATCATGATGATAAGAACGGAGATTTTATGTTGCAAAATACCAAAGCACATAAATATACTTATGCTCTGAAATCATTTGCTGATTATAAAGCCCAAATCTTAGAAAACTCTCTTTCAGGTTTGGTTTTACGTATCAACCAGAATGAAATTTGGACAAACCTTATTGGAGAATTCAATGCATATAATCTTTTAGCTATTTATGCCACAGCTATTGCTCTTGGTATGGATAAGGAAGAAGTAGAAAAGGGAATAACTCTTCTTCATTCTGTAAGCGGAAGATTTCAATATTTTGTTTCTCCTAATAAAGTTACTGTTATTGTAGATTATGCACATACTCCAGATGCTTTAAAGAATGTACTTGATACCATACAAAGCATACGAACAGGTAATGAGAGTCTTCTAACACTCATAGGTTGTGGAGGAAACCGAGATAAAAGTAAAAGACCTATTATGGCAGATATTGCCACTTCATTAAGTGATAAAGTAGTTTTCACGTCTGATAATCCAAGAGATGAAGACCCTGAAATAATACTAAAAGAAATGGAAGAAGGGGTACAATCTCAGTTTTATAATAAATATATGATAATATCTGATAGAAAACAAGCTATAAAAACACTTTGTAGCTTTGCAAAAGAGGGAGATATTATCCTAATAGCAGGAAAAGGGCACGAAACATACCAAGAAATAAAAGGACAAAGACATCATTTTGATGATTTTGAACAAGCAAGGCAATGTTTTGCTCAATAATATAAACTTTTGGAACAAAAGAATAATAATTAAATAATATTAATATAGTAAAAAATGCTATACTATCTTTTCGATTATTTACATAGAGAATATAACCTTCCAGGAGCTGGAATGTTTCAATATTTATCATTCAGAGCGGGGCTTTCTGTTATTATTTCCCTTCTTATAGCTACTCTTATTGGGAAAAAAATTATAAAAAAACTATATAAACTTCAAATAGGAGAAACTGTAAGAGACTTAGGTCTTGAAGGACAAAAAGAAAAAACAGGAACACCCACTATGGGAGGTATTATAATCATTCTTTCATTACTAATACCTGTTATTTTATTAGCTAAATTGAGTAATATTTATATTATATTACTCATTGTATCTACAATATGGCTTGGTGTAATAGGTTTTGCAGATGATTATATTAAAGTATTTAGAAAAAATAAAGAAGGACTAAAAGGAAAATTCAAAATATTAGGACAAATTGGATTAGGACTCATCGTTGGGCTTACTTTATACTTTCATCCAAGTGTAACAGTAAAGAATGAATATGCACAAGCGTCTAAAAATAAAACAATAACACGCAATATTCCCCAAATGGAGGAAGTAAAATCAACAAAAACAACCATTCCTTTTATGAAAAATAATGAGTTTGATTATGCAGACCTCATAAAATGGACAGGAAACGACTATAAAAACTGGGTATGGCTTATTTTTGTTCCCGTAGTAATCTTTATTGTTACAGCAGTATCGAATGGAGCTAACCTAACAGACGGAATAGATGGATTAGCAGCAGGAAGTTCCGCAATAATAGTGCTGACTTTGGGCTTATTTGCGTGGGTTTCGGGGAATATTATCTTTTCTGAGTACTTAAATATAATGTATATCCCTAACGTAGGAGAGGTAACTATATTTGTAGCAGCATTTGCAGGGGCATTAATAGGTTTTTTGTGGTACAATACGTATCCTGCACAGGTTTTTATGGGAGATACTGGTAGTTTAACGATAGGAGGTATCATAGCAGTTCTTGCTATTATGGTAAGAAAGGAGTTATTAATACCTATACTATGTGGTATATTCTTAGTAGAAAATTTGTCGGTAGTAATACAAGTAACTTATTTCAAATATACGAAGAAAAAGTATGGAGAAGGGCGAAGAGTATTCTTAATGTCTCCTTTACATCATCATTTTCAGAAAAAAGGATACCACGAAAGCAAAATAGTGATGCGTTTTCTTATTGTAGGTATATTTTTAGCAGTAATTTCATTCATTACACTAAAAATTAGATAGTGTGAATAAATATTTTATTGTAAATAATATTGTTATTTGTAGTTTAGTAGAGTGAAAATGTAGATAAAACTATTTTGTATGTAGATAAAATGAAGGTGTATGTATTAAAAATAATAATGTATATTAATTAAATTAATATTTTTGTTGTTTGATAAAGTGATTTGGTATATAAAATGGTTGAATAATTATATTTAATAGTAAAAAAATATAGAGAAATTAACTATGTATGTAGTTGAAACGAATAAAAGAATAAATTAATAGAATGATTGAATAAAATGAAGAAGTTAATTATATTAGGAGGGGGAGAAAGTGGAGTAGGAGCGGCTGTTTTGGGTAAAGAAAAAGGCTGGGACGTTTTCTTGTCAGATAAATCTTTATTAAAACAAAAGTATAAAGATGAATTAAATGAAATAAATGTTCGATGGGAAGAAGGTAAGCATTCTGAAGATGAAGTTTTATCAGCAGATTGCATCATAAAAAGTCCAGGAATACCAGATAAGGTAGAATTGATACAAAAAGCAAAAGCTAAAGGAATAGAAATTATCTCTGAAATAGAGTTTGCTTATAGGTATACACAAGGAAAAATAATTGCAATAACCGGAAGTAATGGTAAAACAACTACCACAAGTCTTATTTATCATATCTTAAAGAATGCAGGGCTAAATGTAGGAGTAGGAGGAAACATCGGGTATAGTTTTGCTCGTATGGTAGCAAAAGAAGATAAAGAATATTATGTTTTAGAGATTAGTAGTTTCCAGTTAGATGGTATAAAAACATTCAAACCGAACATTGCACTACTACTAAACATTACTCCAGACCATTTAGACCGATATGAATATAAGTTTGAGAACTATATAGCATCAAAATTCCGTATTACAGAAAACCAAACAGAGGAAGATTATTTTATATACGATGCTGATGACCCAGTAACAAAAGAAGAAGTACAAAAACGAAAAATAAATGCTCAGCTTATTCCTTTTACATTGGAGAAAGAAGTAAAACAAGGAGCGTTTTGTCTTAATAATGAAATAACATCAATTATAAATAATAAAACATTCACTATGTCAGTAAAAGAACTTACTATCAAAGGAAAACATAATGTAAAAAATGCAATGGCAGCTACTATTGCAGCTCAATTAATCAATACAAGAAGAAATGCTATCCGTGAAAATTTAGCAAGTTTCAAAGGTGTAGAGCACCGATTGGAATTTGTTAAAGAAATAAATGATGTTCGTTATATCAATGACTCCAAAGCAACAAATATTAACTCTGTTTATTTTGCCTTAGAGTCTATGCCAGATAATGTAATCTTAATTCTTGGAGGACAAGATAAAGGAAATGATTATAATATTCTTCTTCCTTATGTAAAACAAAAAGTAAAAGCAATTGTTTGTTTAGGTCTTGATAATGAAAAGATAAAACAAACATTCCAAAGCATTGTTCCAAGAATAATAGAAACACAATCAATGGTTGATGCTGTTGCAAACTCTAAGAACTTAGCAGAACCTGGAGATACAGTGCTTCTTTCCCCAGCTTGTGCAAGTTTTGATTTATTTACAAGCTATGAAGACAGAGGCAAACAGTTCGTCGAGTGTGTAAATAACTTATAAAAGATGCAAAGTATAAGAAAATACTTAAAAGGGGACATTGCCTTGTGGGGCATTTTCCTCCTTTTTGTCGTTGTATCCTTTTTGCCTGTGTATAGTGCAAGTAGTAACCTTGTATATGTAGAAGGTAAAGGAACAACAATTCAGTATTTTTTCAGGCATTTTCTACTAATGAGTTTCGGTTTTGTAATAGTGTATGTATTGCACCGATTTCAGTACAGATATTTTAGGCCTGTTGCTAGAATAGGGCTTTTGCTTGCTTGGATATTGCTTTTTGTCGTTTTATTAAAGGGAACAACTATTGAAGGAGCCAATGCAAGTAGGTGGTTATACATTTTTGGTATTTCGTTTCAGCCTTCAGCTTTTGCGATGATAGTATTATTAATGTATGTAGCCTCATATTTAGCTGATAATTACGGACAAAAGATTAATTTTAGAGAAAGTTTTATTGCTTTATGGGTGCCTGTTTTTATTACTGTAGGAATGGTAGCCATACCTAACCTTTCCACAGGGGCAATAATGTTTTTAATGGTTATTTTATTAGTATTTATAGGAAAATATCCACTGAAATATATTATTAATATAGGCTTTTTTGGGATACTTTTGGTGGTCCTTTTCTTTTTATTTGTAAAAGCATTTCCAGATGCTATGCCTAATAGGGTTGATACTTGGGTGAGTCGTATTCAGGTTTTTATAAGTGAAGATAGCCAAGAAAATTATCAGTCTGAACGAGCTAAAATGGCTATAGTATCAGGAGGGCTATTTGGACAAGGAGCAGGGAAAAGTGTAATGAAAAACCTTTTACCTCAAAGTTCTTCAGATTTTATTTTCTCAATCATAATTGATGAGTATGGACTATTAGGAGGGGTGATAATAATATTTTTCTTCGTAGCAATGCTTTTAAGATTCGTAGCAATATCTACAAAATCTTCAACAATATTCGGAAAATTATTAGTAATAGGAGTAGGTATGCCCATTGTTTTACAAGCGTTCATTAATATGGGGGTATCTGTAGGATTATTGCCTGTAACTGGGCAGAATTTACCTTTTATTACTAGTGGAGGTACTTCCATCTGGATGACTTGTTTAGCATTAGGTATTGTTTTATCTGTAAGTGCGAGAGAAGATAAAAAGCAAAAAAAAGAAAAAGATAGTAAAAAAGAAGAAAATAAAGAAAAAATCCCTGAAAGTGAACAGAAATCTTCTATAAGTGAAGTAGAAGACATAGAAAATGTAACAGAGAATGAATGAAGTGAGGAAAAAATATACTGAAATAAATAAAAGATACACTAAAATAGGTGAAAAGTATACTGAAATACTATTTTTATTTATAAAAGAATAAAAAGGAAAGTAAGAAGTAATAAAAAGGATATGTAAAATGAAAAAATTTATATTATCAGGAGGAGGAACAGGCGGACATATTTATCCAGCCATAGCCATAGCGGATGAACTTAAAAAGCGATATCCTGATGCTGAATTCCTATTTGTTGGGGCAAACGACAGAATGGAAATGCAACGTGTTCCTCAAGCGGGGTATTCTATAAAAGGACTACAAATAGCAGGAATACAACGCAAATTATCTTTGAAAAATCTCTTATTACCTTTCAAATTATTAAAAAGTTTATATCAAGCAAGGCAAATTATTCAAAAATTTCAACCTGATGCCGTAATAGGAACAGGTGGATACGCATCAGCACCTACTTTGAAGGCTGCACAATGGTTAAAAGTTCCTTATTTTATTCAAGAACAAAACTCTTTTGCAGGAATTACGAATAAATGGGTAAGTAAAAAAGCAAATAAAATCTTTGTAGCTTACCAAAATATGGAAAAATTCTTTCCGAAAGCGAAAATTCAAATTACAGGAAATCCAATTCGAGAAGGTTTAACAACAATTCAAGATAAAAATAAAAATGCTTTTGAGAGTTTTTCTCTTGATGAGAATAAATTTACTTTACTTGTATTAGGGGGGAGCCTTGGAGCAAAAAGTATAAATCAATTAATTAGTAGTAATTTATCATTTTTTCAGGAAAATGAAGTGCAAATTTTATGGCAATGTGGAAAATTCTACTATGATGAATATAAAGAAAAACAAACAGAAATGGTGCAAGTGCGTCCATTTATAGAAAATATGAATGATGCCTATGCGGTAGCTGATGTTATTATTTCAAGAGCAGGAGCTAGTTCTGTAAGTGAGCTTTGTGTAGTAGGAAAACCCGTTATTTTTGTGCCTTCACCTAATGTAGCTGAAGATCATCAAACGAAAAATGCTCAGGCAATTGCTGATGAAAAAGCGGCTATTTTGATAAAAGAAACAGAATTGAAAGATAATTTTCAAAAAATATTTTTAGAAATTTTGAATGATAAGGAAAAACGAAAAATTCTTTCCGAAAATATAAAAGCTTTAGCAAAACCCAATGCAACTAAACAAATTGTTGATGAGATAATTAAGATTATAAAATAGAAAAAAGGCTACATTTATGTAGCCTTTTTTGTTTAAAAATTTATGTAAAAAGTATATTTTCAATTACTTTAGGAAAATGTTCATACTCCAATAAGTGTATTTTTTGAGCAAGACTCTCAGGTGTATCTGTCTCTAAAATCTCAGTTTTTTCTTGAAGAATTATTTCTCCTTGGTCATAATGTTCATTTACATAATGAATGGTAATGCCACTTTCTTTTTCTTTATTTTCAATTACAGCCGAATGAACATTCATTCCATACATTCCTTTTCCGCCATATTTTGGTAATAAAGAAGGATGAATATTTATAATTTTATTCTGGAAATTGTTAATAATTTCTTCTGGAAATTTCCAAAGAAAACCTGCTAAAACAATTAAATCAGGCTGAATATTTTTTAGAATAGTATGTATATAAGCTGTCTCTTATACACATCTCCGAGCCCACGAGACCGTACTAGATCTC
>CALFOY010000360.1 GCA_937919265.1 uncultured Capnocytophaga sp.
GTTTATAAAGTGTATATAATTCTGTTTTCTATCAAAAATGATAATATATCATTGTTGTTTATTCTATTTTCAAATAAATTGTATCATAAATAATAGTATTTAGTTTATGTATTGTAAAGAAAAAAGAGTTAATTACTATTTTAATAGTAAAAAACTCTTAATTCAATAAATAAAATAAATAAATTATATAAATGATTATGAAAATATACGAATTATATAAACTATATAGTTGGCTAATATCCTAAGATTTTCAACATATCTTCTGCTTTTTGTTGTTCCATAAACAAGCGCGAGAATATATTTCCATCTTTATCTTTGTCTATCAGAACGATTTTAGGCTGTGGGATAAGGCAGTGTTGTAATCCTCCAACCCCTCCGATACTATCTTGGTATGCGCCAGTATTGAAAAAGCCAATGTAAAGAGGTTTGTTCTTATTGTACTTAGGCAAATAGATAGCGTTCATATTTTGTTCGCTATTGTAATAGTCGTCGCCATCACAGGTAAGACCTCCTAAGAGTACGCGCTCGTATTCATCATTCCAGCGGTTGATAGGTAATAGTACGAATCTCTTATTTATAGCCCAAGAATCAGGTAATGTAGTAATGAAAGATGAGTTTATCATATTCCATTTCTCTCTATCATTCTGTTGTTTTTGGTACATTATTTCATAAATAGCTCCTCCGGCTTCTCCAACTGTAAAACTTCCAAATTCTGTGAATATATTAGGCACAGGAACTTTCTCTTGGTCGCAAGCTATCTTTATTTGACGGATAATTTCATCTACCATATAAGAATAATCGTACTCAAAAGCTAAAGAACTCTTTATCGGGAATCCGCCACCAATGTTCAGGCTGTCCAATTCTGGAGCAACTCGTTTAAGTTGTATATATACTTTTAAACATTTTAGTAATTCGTTCCAATAATAGGCATTATCTTTAATACCAGTATTAATAAAGAAGTGTAACATTTTGAGTTTCACTTTTTTATTATCTTTAATTTCTCGGTTATAGAACGGAACAATATTTTTGTAACCTATACCTAGTCGGCTTGTATAGAATTCAGAACGAGGGTCTTCTTCAGACGCAATTCGTATCCCTATGTTATAATTATCTTTAATCTTTTGGTCAAATAAATTGATTTCTTCATAATTATCAATAATAGGCATACATTTTTCATATCCTCTATTGATTAAATCGGCAATGCCATCAATATAAGCGTCACGTTTGAAACCATTACAAAGAATATAGTTTTCTTTGGTAAGTTTGCCCTCATTGATAAGGTTATTAATGATGTTAATATCAAAGGCTGAAGAGGTTTCCATATGAATGTCATTCTTCAACGCTTCTAACATAACATGTTTGAAATGAGAGCTTTTTGTACAATAACAATAATTGTAATCTCCTTTGTATTTATGTTTTTTTATAGCTTTGTCAAACCAACGTTTTGCTCTTTGTATATTTTCAGAAATTCTAGGAAGATACATAAACTTCAAAGGTGCTCCATATGAGCGAACAAGTTCCATTAAGTCAATATCATGGAAACGAAGTTCATCACCTTCAAGTCTAAATTCATCTTGAGGGAAGTAGTATGTTTGGTCAATTAAGTCGATATATTTATTTTTCATTATTTAACAATTTTATTAATACATTATTTATTTTTAAATATAAAGAAATAGCAAATAATCAATTTGCTTGAAAATGAGAAATAAAATTATCAAATACGTAAAGGTGAAAGAGACTTCATAGAAGTTTCACCTTGTATTTTTTTTATCAAGACCGCACGGAAATGCTTTAGGTTACATTTCATTTTGAAAAAAATCTCAGAAGTGTAATGTTTTCTTATAAAAAAAAGAGTCTTAAAAAATTCAGATTTTTCTTTGATTTCCAATGGATTATAAAATTAAAATGTATTGAGACAAATGTATAAAATAGATGGGCAAAATTAAACATTTTATTGAAAAATAAAACAAAAAAATATAAAAAAATCAAGATGTTTTTATGTGGGCTATTTTTTTGTGTTAAAAAAATGAAAAATAATTTAAAAATAAGGTTCTTTATATTAATTTTTTGTATGTTTGCCTCCGAAAAAAGATAAGTTTCAAACAAAATTTTAACAACATTTTTATAGTATAATATTTTGAAAAAAATGAAATGTATATTAAGTATTGTATTTTGTATTTTTTTATTTTCTAATACCGCTATTGCACAAGATAGAAGTTTATTAAAAACACGTTATCAGGTATTTACACAAGGAGATGTTTCTGTTATTGGAAATAATATCTTAAATAGACAAACAAAAAAATGGAATGCTAATACTGAAAATAATAACCAAAAACAAGAAATAAGAGTAAATGATGGTGCTTCAATGGAATATGTTGATATTGATTCAGATACAAAAACATTTTCATCAAGTTCAGCTACTTTATTTCTTCCTTATGGCAAGAAAACTAAAATTCTTTTTGCGGGGCTTTACTGGGCAGCTACTTATCCTTATGAAAGAGGAATTCTACAAAATAAATCTTTCCTTGCCGAAGATGAAGCACATAATGAAATTGACCAAATTTTACTAAAATTACCAAAAGAAAACTACATTCCAATAAAGGGAGATATCATATTTGATGGTAGTTTAGACGTGCATTATGTCGCCAATGCGCCTTATGTTGCTTTTGCGGATATAACTACTCTATTACAGAATTCTAAACGAAAAGAGGGAGAGTATACAATTGCTAATGTAAGGGCTGGGCGAGGGTATATAGAAGGAGGTTCTTCAGCGGGTTGGGCTTTGGTAGTTGTTTTTGAAGATTTTAAGGAAAAAATGAAAAAAGTTGAAATAAAAGATGGTTTTTTAGAAGTTAGAAATAATCCAAATCCAATAGTTTTCAATAAATTCAGAACACCTGCTGAACAAGAAGTTTTCCCACGTTTATTTGGAGCAGCTTTGGAGTCCGATGCTTATTTGGGCGAAAATAAAATAGCTGTTCGTACCCGAAAAAGTGGAGTGTATTTGGAAACAGATAAGAGAAAAGCAGAGAATTTTTTCAATAGTTCTATTACTGAAGATGAAGAATATTTAAAAGGACGTAAGTTAAATAGTATCAATACAATGGGCTTCGATATTTTCTCTATGGAAGTGCCAAATTTTAATAATCAGTTTGTTCCATCAGAATCCGAAACATTGAATGTTGATATTGTTTCAACTGAAGATGTTTTTTATACTTTCTTTATGGGATTAAGTGTTGATTCTGATGTACTTACATCAACAGAAGAAGTACAAAGAGTATTTGATGAAGAGCAAAAAAAACTTGATGCTCAAAATATAATACCAGAAACTCCAAATGATTTACCACAAGACAAAAAACAGCCTCAGAAAATAGAGAATTCTCTCCCAGAAGAGAAAAAAATAGAAAATTCTCCAAAAAATGATGAAGCTAAAAAGGGTTATTATACAATTTTAGGAGCATATTCAACAAAAGAAAATGCTGAAAAATTCTTGAAAAATATTCATAAAAAAGGAATTGAGGCACAAGGAGTATTTTTTCATCCTACAAAAAATAAGTATTACGTTTATTTTTCTTATACGCCTTCATATAATGATGCTCTTAAAGCTCAGAAAGATTTTTCTAAGCTAAAAATGACAAAACCAGAACTTAAAGATTTAAAAGATGTTTGGATTTTGATAATTGAATAAATAATATAA
>CALFOY010000361.1 GCA_937919265.1 uncultured Capnocytophaga sp.
AACAAATATGAGAATTTTTATTAAAATAATTAAAAAAATCAGTTATATATTCTTATTTTTCATTGTTTTTCTCTTTCTTTTTTGGGTTTCAACACTTATACTATCAAGAATTAGTGTAAATGAAAACACTCCACCTTCTTCTGATGTTACTATTTTTGTAATGTCTAATGGAATGCACACAGATATTGTTATGCCTGTTCAAAATGATATTTTTGATTGGAATAAAATTATTAATCCAGAAGACACAAAAAGTGGCAATAAAAATTATCCTTTTATAGCTTTAGGTTGGGGAGATAAAAAATTTTACATTGATACTCCAACTTGGGATGATTTAACTTTTAGTACTGCTTTTCAAGCTGTTACAGGTCTTGGAAGTTCCCTAATGCACGCTACATATTATGATACCATTGAAACCAATAACAATTGTGTAGCTTTACATATCAGTAATGAAAATTATAAAAAATTAACAGAAAATATCTGTAAAAGTTTTATTTTAGAAAATGAAAAAGCTGTAAATTTCCCAACGAAAGCAGTTTATGGAGATAATGATGCTTTTTATAAAGCTAATGGAAGATATAATTTATTTTTCACTTGTAACAGTTGGACTAATAAAAAACTGAAAGACAGCAATTTAAAATCTTGTATCTGGACTCCTTTTGCTTTCGATGTAATGAGAAATCTTAAATAATCAATCATTCGCTACAAAAATATTTTCTAAAAATAAATTATAAATTCATTTATTTTAATATTAAAAAATAAAAAAATAGATTATATTTCTTCATTTTTTTATTTTTTTATTCATAAAAAACAAAAAAAATAGTTGGACTTGTCAAAAAAAAGTATTATTTTTGCACCGCATTTTTAATAAACTTTTATTCTTTATGGAACGTGATGAGCAAATTTTCGAGCTAATTGAAGCTGAAAAACAAAGACAAATAAGAGGAATTGAATTAATTGCCTCTGAAAATTTCGTGAGTGAACAAGTTATGGAAGCCGCTGGCTCTGTACTTACTAATAAATACGCAGAAGGTTATCCTGGTCGTAGATATTATGGTGGTTGTGAGGTAGTTGATGAAGTAGAACAACTTGCTATTGATAGAGCAAAAGCCTTATTTGGCGCAGAATATGTGAATGTTCAGCCTCATAGTGGTTCACAAGCAAATGCTTCTGTTTATTCTGCTTGTCTTTCTCCTGGAGATAAAATTTTAGGACTAGACCTTGCCCACGGCGGACACTTAACTCACGGAGCATCAGTTAATTTTTCTGGAAAAATTTTCAATTCTGTATCATATGGTGTTGAGAAAGAAACAGGATTACTTAATTATGATAAAATAGAAGAAATAGCTAAAAAAGAACAACCTAAAATGATTGTTGCAGGCTATTCTGCTTATTCTAGAAATATTGATTTTAAGCGTTTTAGAGAAATTGCAGATAGCGTTGGTGCTTTCTTACTTGCTGATATAGCTCACCCTGCAGGACTTATAGCTAAAGGACTTTTAAACGATCCTGTTCCTCATTGTCATTTTGTAACTACAACAACTCATAAAACATTAAGAGGTCCTCGTGGAGGATTGATTATTATGGGTAAAGATTTTGAAAATCCATTTGGTTTAAAAACTCCAAAAGGTGAAATCAGGATGATGTCTTCTTTAATTGATTTAGCTGTATTCCCAGGTAATCAAGGAGGTCCATTAGAACATATTATAGCAGCTAAAGCTGTTGCTTTTGGTGAAGCTCTTTCTGATTCATTTTTACACTATGCTATCCAAGTACAAAAAAATGCTAAAAAATTAGCTCAATGTTTAATTGAAAAAGGATATGATATTGTTTCAGGAGGAACAGATAACCACTTGATGCTTATTGATTTACGAAATAAAAACATTAGTGGAAAAGATGCTGAAAAAGCATTAGTTAAAGCTGATATTACCGCTAATAAAAATATGGTTCCTTTTGATGATAAAAGTCCTTTTGTAACTAGTGGAATTCGTTTAGGTACTGCCGCTATTACTACTCGTGGATTAAAAGAAGATGAAATGCAAATAGTAGCAAACTTCATTGATGAAGCTATCAATAATGCTAATAATGATGAAGTGTTAGAAAATATTGCAGATAAAGTAAATGAGTTTATGGAAAATAGACCTTTATTTGCTTACTAAAAAAACGTTCGGGATGTAGCGCAGTTGGTAGCGTTCACGTATGGGGTGCGTGAGGTCGCTGGTTCGAGTCCAGTCATCCCGACTATATTTAATTATTTCATAATTATTCAAACTATAAAAAATGTTTCACAGATATATAAAAATAGTCCTAGCTTCTCTTATTATTGCTTTTGCTATTTACCAATTTACATTAGGGAATATTGGTAATGGAATTTTCTTAATTCTATTAAGTGCTATTCCTATTTTCCTATATTTTAGAAATGAATTCCTTTTATTGGCTTTTCTTAAACTTCGTAAGCAAGACACTGAGGGAACTAAAAAATGGCTTGATAAAATTAAAAATCCTGAAACAGCTTTAATAAAAAAACAAAGAGGATATTATAACTATTTATATGGGCTTATTTCATATCAAATAAATCTAACTCAAGCTGAAAAATATTTCAGAAAAGCCCTTCAATATGGTTTGAATATGAGTTATGATGAAGCTATGGCAAGGCTCAGTTTAGCTGGAATTCTTATGCAAAAAAGAAGAAAAAGAGAAGCTCAAGAATTCCTTGCACAAGCTAAAAAATTAGATAAACAAAATATGTTGAAAGATCAGATAAAAATGATGCAAGAACAAATGAAACGTATTTAGTTTTTAAATAATGATGATGAGAAGTTATAATTTAATACATAAAGTAATAAATGTTTTGATGCTTTGTTGTTATTTTGCAACAATGACACCAATTCATTCTATTTGGCATTATGTAGAGAAAGACTTTATTTCTCATTCTGAAAATCATAAAAATGACAATAATTGTTTTTCTGACAATCAGGAAGATACGCAATTTTCTTCATATTGCCACTTCTGTGATATTATTTTCTCTGATGGAAATGCTTATACCTTCACTCCTATTCTTTTTATAGATGAAGTTATTTACAATTCTTTTATATCTCAGAGTATTTCTTTTTTTGAAATAATTTATTCCTCCTCTTTTAATACATTTTCTTCTTTAAGGGCTCCTCCTTTTTATTGCTAATTTTTATTTTTAAGAATAATTTTACTGTTTATTTGGAAAATTTAGCAATTAATAAATGTCTTTTTTTAAATATAAATCATTTTTTGCTACATTTCTCTTAGTTTGTATGCTAAAAATAGCATTTCCGATAGGTGAATTTTTTCATCAACATTATTCGGACAAAGAGATTTGCGAACTTCATAAAAAAGAAAAATGTAGCCATACAGCTCACTTTTCTGCATATGAAAAGTATTTAGATCTGTCTCTTATACACATCTGACGCTGCCGACGAAGAGGA
>CALFOY010000362.1 GCA_937919265.1 uncultured Capnocytophaga sp.
GGATAATAGGACCTCCCCAAAGTTCCTTAATCTCAGCTATATCCTTCCAGCTAAGGCTTGGGTCAAACTGTTCTTTAGTCCAAGAAGAAAGAGAAGAAAGATCGGATACATTCTTAGCATGCCCTGCAATGTTACGGAATGTCCAGCGACGGTTTCCAAATACATAACGCAAGCCCCAAGGAATTTTGGTAGAAAGGTTTATAATATTAGGAATAGTAAATTTTGGAGGAGTAGAAAGACCGTTCTTAATATCTCTATGACGGTTTCCAAGTACCTGTAAGTCCACCGTTACCATAAGAGCAGAACATTTAGCCTCTTTAGCACGACGAATAAGATCCTTCATAAATTCACGGTCACGCATTACATAAAGCTGAAACCAGAAAGGTTCTACACCAGCTTCTACTAAGTCTTCAATAGAACAGATAGACATCGTAGAGAGGGTAAAAGGAATTCCAAACTTCTGAGCCGCTTTAGCCATATGAATTTCCCCATCAGCCCACATCATTCCCATAAAGCCCACAGGAGCAGTCATAGCAGGGAATTTCACCTTTTGTCCTAAGAGCGTAGTCTCAAGGGTACGGTTGTCCATATCCACCAAGATTCTCTGCTTGAACTTAATAGGATTGAAGTCCGATACATTCTCACGGTAAGTAGCCTGTGTCCAAGACCCAGTATCCACATACTCATAGAACATCTTAGGCACATTGCGCTTGCATACTACACGCAAGTCCTCAATGTTAGTCATTTTTGTTAAATCTCTCATTTAATAAAGTTTTTAATTAATACTATAATTGCCCCCGATTAGAGGTTAAGTTTTTTCCTTTTTCGTAATTTAGATTACAAATATAGAGATTATTTTTTATTTACCACCTTTTTCTTTAAAAAAAACTAAAAAATATTTTTATTTTATAACTTTTAACTTTAATTCTTGGGATATATTTTCTATTATGTTATACGTATTTTCTAATTGTATTATAAAACTTTCATCAAGAGAAATATCTGAAAGAAGAAGGTTTTCAATGGCTTTGTAGAATGTTTGTAAAGTTTGAGGGTTTTGTAACCATTCAGTGATTTGAGTATTAAGAAAAGAATGATTTTCTTCAAAATAAATATGATGATATTTAATGCCTTTAATTGTCAAACTATATAGAAAAATATCTTGAAAATGCCAGATAGCACTTATTGTATTGGCTCTATTTGTCCAACATTCTAATAAAGGCTGTAAAGGTAAGCCAGCCAACCCAAAACAAACTAACCAGTGTTCTGCTGTAATGTGTTCAAAGTTTTCTTCTTTGAGAATTTCTTCAAAAAAAGCAATAGAAAAACGTTGTAAAAAGTCTATTTCAGTGGGTTTCCATAGGTCAAGACGTTCAAAATGACATTTGGAAAGGGAAAAGCCTTCATCTATATAAAATATTTTTCGTTCACAAAGAAATTCCAACATCCGAGGTAAAAAATAATGAACTTCTATAATAGCCTTATCTGTATTAACTAACATTGCTTCTACATAGTTACTGATTTGTTGAAGAGAAAGTTGCTTTAAAGGCACATAACATAATTCCTCTATTTCGGCAAGAGTAATACAGTTACCACAATCACATACTGATAGATGTTTATCAATAGTATAGGAAGAAAAAAGCTGATAAGCTTCTTCTACATAAGAGGTTAAAATCTTTGGATATTTCATTTTTTATAAGTTAATCTAATGGCTATATGTTTTCCTTCAAATATAAAATTTAATTCTTTTGTAGTAATTTGCTTCTAATTATCCTTACGATAAGCAGTCTTACGTCTACTCTGTAAAGGCTCTACCTTAGAACGAAACATAGAAAGGAAAATCATTAAAATCACTATAATAAGAGCTAAGGAAAAAAACACACATATCACTTGTGCCCATAAAGACAATTCTTTGGTAAGAACTCCATAGATAAGCCCTGCACATAAGCCTATTGTCATTGTGAGAATTACGCCATAAAGTATTCCTTTGAAAAGGTAATTGCCATAATTCTTCATAGGACGATCAGTTAGAAAGAGAAAAATTCCCCAATAAGCAAAAACAAAAATAGTAAAAAATACAATAAACCCTATTGTTTTGACTACAATATACACATCTAATATGATAATTTCGTCCGTTTTTGCCTTATAACATATAGAATATGAAGATTTTCCATTAATACTAGTAGCAAAAGATAATTTTTTCTCCAATACTTCTCCTGTTTCTATGGTAAAAGTTACCATAGGAGTTCCCATTAGAGTAGTTTTTGTTTTTTTATTAAGTCGTTCTCTGTTTTCATAGATATCTTCATATCTTACTACTTGGGCTGTATAAGGCTTAAAATCCTTATCAAATGTAAGTTGATAATATTCCTTGGCTATAGCTATCCCAAACATAAGTAAAAAAGGAGTAAAGCTAACCAATAGAAGCACAGGCAAAGAGATAAGTAACCCCGAAAGGCACCCCTTTTTCTCCTTACTTTTACTATTAACCTTTTTTAAAATCAAATAGATAAGCCCTATTGAAATAATAAAAACAAGTAAGCCTAATATATTATTCATAAGCTTTCATTTGTATATCCTAATGCTTTTAGGAGTTTTTTATCTTTTATAAAATTATTTCTCTAATGCTTGTTTAAAATCAGCTATCAAATCTTCTACATTTTCAATTCCTACCGCAACACGAATAAGACTCTGAGTAACTCCTCGTGCTATTTTTTCTTCTTCTGGAAACTCTGTATGAGTAAGCGAACTAGGGTGAGTAACTAAGGTTTCTACCCCTCCAAGACTCACTGCAAACAAGGCTACTTTTAGATTTTCAAAGAAAGATTTTACTTTTTTCTCATCTTTTAGCACAAATGAAAAAACGGCTCCTCCCCCACTAGCTTGACTCAGATGTATTTCTCTTCCTTTATTATGGACTTCGGTTGGGTAATATACTTTTTCAACTGCTGGGTGTTTTTTCAAAAACTCTAATAAAATGAGTGTATTTGTTTGGGCGCATTCTACTCTTAGCTTTAAGGTTTTTATACTCCGAACAAGCAACCAACTATCAAAAGGAGCTACCAAAGCCCCCATAGCTATCTGAATAAAACGAATTTTTTCAGCAAGAATTTCATCGTTAACTACTGCGGCTCCTGCTATAATATCATTATGCCCACTTAAATATTTTGTTGCACTATGTAATACAATATCAGCCCCTAAATCCAAAGGTCTTTGTAAATAAGGCGACATAAAAGTATTATCTACAATTGTAATTAGTTTATATTTTTGAGCAATAGCTACTACGCCTCGAATATCTGTAACATCTAATAAAGGATTTGATGGAGTTTCTACAAAAATAGCTTTTGTATTAGGTTTCACAGCTGCTTTTACCTTTTCAAGGTCTGTCATATCTACAAAAGTTGCCTCAAAACCAAATTTATTAAAAACATCTTTCATAATACGGAAAGTTCCTCCATATATATCTAATCCTAAAATAAAATGGTCTCCTCCTTGAAAAATTGCAAAAACAGAACTTATGGCTGCCATTCCTGATGAAAACCCAAAACCATATTTCCCATTTTCAAGCCTTGCTATAAGTGTTTCAAATTCTTTTCGTGTTGGGTTGGACACTCGTCCATATTCAAATTCTTGTCCTACTCCATACTCTTTCAATTGGAAAATAGAAGCCATATTAATTGAATTATTCCAAACCTTATCTCCACTTGTTCTGATACCGTGAATAGCTTTTGTCTCAAAATTCATATCTAAAAAAATCTTTTATTACTCTGCAAATATAGAAAAAATATTTAAATTAAAACAATATTACATAAATATTTTTTAAATATTTTAAATAAAAAAATTTAAAATGTCATATAAGAAGTAAAATAACAAAACATAATTGAGAAATTTTTGAAAAAATATTATTACTGTACCTCCAATCTTGAAAATTAAATTGGAGGTATATTTTTTATTTTCTTCAAGTCT
This sequence comes from uncultured Capnocytophaga sp., assembly GCA_937919265.1. GTDB lineage: Bacteria > Bacteroidota > Bacteroidia > Flavobacteriales > Flavobacteriaceae > Capnocytophaga. The sequence continues at coordinate 3,964 of CALFOY010000362.1, forward strand.
TTTCATACCCCAATCTTTTCGACATTTACGTAAACGTCTTGACAAACTTTAAAATAAATTATATAATATGGCAACATAGTAAAAC
>CALFOY010000363.1 GCA_937919265.1 uncultured Capnocytophaga sp.
TCGGCAGCGTCAGATGTGTATAAGAGACAGAACAATACTTGTTCCGCCATATCCAAATGAAGAATTAGATGTCACTTTTAAATACTTAAATGATCGAGCACAATTTATTTATGGGGATACATTCAATTTTGGTGCAAGTGCTAAATTTGATTATGTCTATAGTGGATTAGCATATACTAATATAATAGAGCGATGGTTAGGTGTTACTAATACATTTATTTTTACAGATGTACCAAGTGATATGAATACTGTTCGGTTACCAAGTGCTACAATTATTAATGAAATTCTCAATAAATTAGGAGTAGAAAATATATCTAGGGATAATTTAAGTTTTTCTTTTGAAATTACCATTATAATGGCTTGGGGTGTAGGACATAAAAGAGTAAAAATACAAGGCGTTCATGAAGGATATATTTTAAGTAATGAAAATGGTGAAAGATTTAGAAGTTTAGAAGGACATTTTGAAATGACAAAAGGAAATATTGTAAAACTTCGTTATCATAGAGGGGATTATCATATTATGTATCGTTCCGAAAAAATAAATTATGTTAATAATTAAAAAAATAAGATAAAATAAATATAAGCTAAAAAATCTAAAATTTTATATATCATGCAAATCATTCAGAAAACAACGCGTATCACCGCACAAGAAGAAGTACAAGGAGCAAATGTAATGTACTCTTATGAATTTGAGAAAGACCAAAACCCGCAAGCAGTGGCATTCTCTGTACAGAAAAACATTGAAACACAAGGAATCTATTCCTATTTGTCTGGAACAGTAACCAAGCACGATTTCAATATGCAAAACAACAATTTCCAACCATCGGATATTGATTTGATAAAGCACATTCACGAGACTTGTACTTCTATTCTCAAAGGAGAAAGTGATGAAAAACCAAAATCCAATGATACGGAAGAATAGGTTTCTCGTGCCAAAAGGGTATAGGGCAATCACCCTATATCCTTTCATCTTCATTCGTAATGATAGGGATAAATACGATAAAGAGCTTATCAATCACGAATGTATCCACTTGCGACAACAAAAGGAGTTACTGATACTCTTTTTCTATGTTTGGTATTTCCTTGATTTTGTTATCAAGTATTTACGTTATCGTAATTGGGATAAGGCTTACCGAAATATCATCTTTGAAAGGGAAGCCTATAACAACCAAAGCAACCTCGACTACCTCAAGGTAAGGGGTATATGGTGGTTTTGGGGACAATGATTAAATAATTAATTCTAAATCTATGAATAAAATTTTACAATGGTTTTTAAAAGCTAAAATGAAAATTGCTATATGGGCAACTCCTATAGTACTACTTTTTTACTTTGATGATAAGATACACTTCAGAGATAGAGTGTATTACTTTTTCATTGCCTTTTTTAAGAGTATCCCTCTGTTAATGCTGTATTCGTACTTCTCAACATGGAGAGGAAATAACGAATTTTTCTTTGCAGGGATTTGCTTTGCCTTATTTCTCAATGCGTTAGTAGGCGGAGTGTATCACTTCAAAACGGGGACGTTCGATATAAAAGATTTTCTTATGGGAAATACGATGATGATATTTGTGATTTCTGTTTCCTATATATCGTTAGCTATACTTAGCATTCCACTTGATGAATCAGAAATAGGGAAAATGTTCAAGATGTCTGTACACCTAATGACGTTATTCTACCCCGTGAGCAAGATCGTAAAGAATGTATTTGTGCTTACAAGGGGCAAATACCCCCCTCAATTCGTAATGAAAGCCTTGTATAACTACGAAAGGGAGGGCAAATTAAAAGATTTCTTTGATGAAATCAATGGAACAAAAACAAGTGAACCTAAAACAGAAGACGATGAACCAAACGCAGCTTAATTTTATCAAAACTTACAAGCCCTACGCATTGGATACTGAACGAAAGACGGGTATTTCTCACCTCTTTATCCTTGCACAAGCAGGACTTGAGAGCGGTTGGGGGAAAAGTCCTATAGGGAATAATTTCTTTGGTATAAAAGTACCTAAGAGCCTTGTTAGTAGCACTCCTAATGAGAAAAAGCAACTCCTAAGAACAACAGAAATATTGACCTCTCCCAATGAAAAGCATAGGTTTCCTGAAGTGATTAGCATTACCAAATGTACAGATGGCAAATTCAAGTATGAAGTTAAAGATTGGTTTATGAAATACGATACTCCTGAAGAGAGTTTCACAGACCACGCTAATTTCTTCTTCAGGAACAAGCGATATGCAAAGGCTTTAGAGGTCAAAGCAGACCCTTACAAGTTTGCCGAAGAAGTAGCAAAGGCAGGTTATGCCACTGCTCCGAACTATGCAGATAGTTTGAAAAAACTCATTAAAGAAATTGAAAAAATTAAATAGAAATGTATGAGAAAGATTTTGTATTTAGTCTTAGCTCTTATACTGCTTTTCGGTTGCAGGAGCAAAAAAGTAAACCGAACCGAGCTGAAAGAAGAGCAAAAGAGCGAAAGAAAGGAGGTAAAAGACAGCACTACACACGTAGAAAAAGCCCAAAAGGTAAGCACTTTTGACCTTCAGCAGTCCCAATCCTATGAAATCACTCTTGAAAGTGATAAGGATAGTATCGGAAATGCTAAAGATGTAGTATATTATCGTGCACGAGATGGAGATAGCGAGACTATAAGAGTACAGGGCGGAAAGGTTACAATTAAAACCATAGAAAACCATTCTAAGAGCTTGCAACAAGTTGATAGTACTCTCGTAATAGATAATAAGATAAACCAAAAATCCGAGACTAAAAATATTTATACAGGGCATAAAAAGGAAGTGCAAAAAGAAGTCAAAACAATACCTATTGCACTTATCATAAGTGCCTTAATAATTGGTGTATTTGCATTGCTCTTATGGAGATTTAAGTTGTTTCGGTAAAAAGTAAGCCCTCTTAATTGAGGGCTTTTTTCTTTTATAAAAATATAAACAAAAAAAATACAAAAAAAGAACAAATAATAGACAAACTAATATAACACTTATAATCAAGCCCTTGTGTACCTTTGCATATATTAAATATTGTACATCTATGGTAGATAAATTATTACAATCACTCAAAACCAAGTATGCGCACTTGGGGTTAGAGGAATCAGTTTTAAAAGCAATTGCTACTCGTTTAGCGAATGCGGTTAAAGAAGAAAGTGAAATCGAAAATGCCGTTAAAGGTGTTGAGGAAGAAGTCAAGCTATTGCAATCAGTAGCCGACAAAGGGCGCACAAGCCTTACAAAAGCTGAGGAAGCTCGCAAGAAATTAGAGAAAGAACTCGAAGAAGAGAGGGCTAAATCTAATCCAAATCCTCAAAACCCGCCTGCTCCATCTACAGATCCTAAACCTGATGAAGTGCCAGCGTGGGCAAAGGGTCTTTTGGAAACTGTAAAAAAACAAAATGAAACCATTGCAGCATTCCAAGCAGAAAAGCAACAACAAAGTGCTAAGGAACGTTTCCTAAACCAACTCAAAACGCAGGGGGTTTCCGAACCATTCTACAAACATCACTTAGGGCGTACTTTCAAAGACGATGAAGAAATGAATGCCTTTGTAAACGAACTCAAAGCTGATGAACAAGCGTTTTTACAGACTCAAGCTAATACAGGGCTTTCCAATCTATCAGGTTCAGTATTAGGTGGAGGAACAGATAACAACGGAGTATCTGCTGATGTACAAGCGTATATTAACAATAATTTAAAAAAAGAGTAAACACTTATGAATGAAGTTAAAATTTCAGAAAAAGCAGGTCGCCAAATAGTCGTATTTGACCAGTTGGACGTTACCTATCCTGGCGGGGTGCATATAGCCCCTACCACTGCTAAGGAACGCTTTACCGATGGCGTTATTCCAGCAGGAACGCTCGTAATGCCTCATACTGAAGGCTCTTTCAAGGTTGTAAAAGAAGACCTTTCACAAGCCAATACCGCAGGAGCATTAGGGTTAACCGCTTATGATGTAGTCATTGATGATATGCCACTTGTAGCGGTCGTAATGGCAGGAACAGCACGCATAGACGCACTACCTGACAAAGAAAAGGCAGGGGTGGCATTCCTACGCACTGCTCTGCCTCGTATCTCATTTATTTAATAACCTTTTAAAAAATTAAAAGCATATGAATATTAATGCAAACAACATTATTCCTGAGTTCTCTCAGGCTAATATGAATGCTATTATTCAAGCCTATCCATTAGGAGATTTACGTTATCGTGAGTATTTTCCTTTAGAGTTCAATCCTAACCTCACTTATTCAAATATTGAGGGAGCTGATGGGGCTAAAGTAATGGCAGACATTGTAGCGATTGGCTCAAAAGCACCTCGTAAAGGGCGTGATTTTGTAGAAAACATCAAAGGGGAAATCCCAAAGATAGAAATCGCTCGTGATTTGAATGAAAGAGACCTTTTAACTATTCAGCAACTCCGTAATTCAGTAGCTACTTATCCTACGAATGCAGGTATCAAGGCACAGCTTATTCGTAAGATATACGAAGACCCTCAATTCTGTATAGATGGGGTCAATGCTCGTATGGAGTGGATGGCAAAGCAACTTGTTTCTACTGGTAAATATAAAACTACCACTACCAATAATGGTGGAGTAGTGAATGTGTCGGTAGATTTCAAAGTAAAAACACAAAATGCCATCAAGAAATGGGCTGATGCAGATGCAAACCCAGTAGAAGAAATCGAAAAATACCAAGAGGAAGCCAAAGGCAAAGGGTATAGTTATACCACTATCACTATGAGCCGTGCGACTCTTAATCAGGTATTGAAGAACAAAAATACACGTGCTTTTGTGTTAGGTGTTCCTATCAACGCTACTACCATTTTACCTGATGTACGTTTGGAACAACTTAATGCTGAACTTGTTGAACGTGGATTGCCTATTATCAAAGTATGGGAGTCTTATGTAAGTGTGGAGGGTAAAAACGGAGAGATAACAGTAGCTAATGGTTGGGAAGAGGGTAACGTTTTATTCTCTACTTCAGCGTTGTTGGGTACTACTCAATATACTACTACTCCTGAATTTACAATGAGCTTTGCTGATGTAATGAGTAAATCTGTTAAGGATAATTTTATTTTGGTAAATACTTTTGGTCATCAAGACCCTATATTAGTATCTACCAAAGCTA
>CALFOY010000364.1 GCA_937919265.1 uncultured Capnocytophaga sp.
GCAGCGTCAGATGTGTATAAGAGACAGCTTATAAATATGATTTATTCATATAAAAAATCACCTTAAATATGAATATCAAGGTGATTTTTAAGTATTTATACAAAAGATTTAATTATTCTGTCAATTGTGTGATTTTTTGTTCATTATGAAATAGAAAAGTAAGCCAAGTATATTCAAACAAATGCTTTCTATCGTTATGTGTACCTTTATTCTTCTTTTGTCTTGCCAAATTTACTATATATTCTTGCGTTTCTTCGTTAGAAAGTATTATTTTCCCTTTTTTATCTGTCATTTGCTTTATATATTTCTCTTTTGAAATATCAAAAACCACATTTTCATTTTTAAAAGGTTTATTTTTATAAAAAGAATGATAGATTTGCTCATTAGTTTGAGAGATTGTATTCACTCCAAGCTGGAAAAACTTTTTATCACCAAGAATTATATTCTCATTAGTATCAGATGTAGTAACAAAAGCTACAGCTTGATATCTTAAAACCATTCTTTTATAAACTCTTGCTACTAAATGATTTATATTGAGCTTATATACACCTTGTTCTTCTACCTGAAAATGAGCATAGTAGTAATCTTTTGCTTGTTTTTTCTCTAATTCAATAGTTTTTCCAGAAGGAGAAATGAGAGAAAGAGTCAAGGTATTAAGATCTGAATACCAATTTTCAGTAGGAGTAGGCGTTTCTCTTTGGTTTGGTTCTCCAAAAAACACTCGAACTTCGTGAGTATCTCCCAATTTTGCACGAGTATTCGTCTCGATCCAAATTGCATGAGCATTGACTTGTATTGCCCATAAAATACAGAAAAAAGAAATAATTTTTCTCATAGATAATTATTTAGAATTAATGTTATTTTATAAAAAATTAATATAATGCAAAGGTAATAAAAAATATTAAAACAAAATATATTTTTTTAGATTAAATTTAAATAGATGGAAATGAGAAAATAAAAAACTACCAAATCTGGTAGTTTCCAGGTATTTATGTTTAAATTTTAATTAGCATTTATTCCACCTAAAGCTTTCATATAATGAGCGTTTAGGTGTTCTCTCATTTTTTCTCTGAAAGAAGCAGGTGTACCTTGTTTTAACTCTTCAAGAAGATCTCGGTGAGTCACTCGTTTTCCTCCTTCTGAGATAATACAACTTGTTTGATAACGATTTAGGTCGTGTACATATTCAAAAATGGGAAGTAATACACGTTGAAATTTTCTAAGAATATCATTGCCTGACATTTCATATAATTTACCATGAAATTGTATTTCACTTTCAAGATAGAAGTTTTGATTATCACAACGTTGATCTTCAGAATTATTTACTATTTCTTCGAGTTCTTTCATTTGTTTTGGAGTTCTTCTTGCAAATAGAAAATCTACCATTCCAAGTTCAAGCATCAGTCTAAGCTCAAAAAGATTGGAAAGCATTCTCAAATCAATAATAGCAGGGTCTAACATTTTTTCAAAATTACTTACCAAATCGGGCTCTAAAAGCACCATTCCTCTATGTTTTTTGGACTCTACTAGTCCAAGCGTACGAAGTCTTAACATAGCCTCTCGTACGGCTGTACGGCTTACGCCAAGAGACTCTGCAAACTCCATTTCTTTTGGGAGAGCATCACCTACTTTTAGTCCGTTTTCTTTTATATAATTAATGATGCGCTTCTCTACCCTATCCACCAAAGAAATATTCTCTAAGGGCTTGATTTTATCATCTAAATGTTTCATTCGTTATTGGTCTTTTTATTAAAGAAATAATTTATGATGCAAAGTTATAAAAAAAACTTTTATGTCAAACATTAAAATTTATTTTTTTCATATCTTTGCAGTTAAAATATCTAAGTATCACTTTATATGAAATCATTACATTATTTTTCAGCTATTTTGGTAGCTATGTTGCTATGGGCTTGTTCTATGCCTAAAAAAGCATCAGAAAAACAAACAAAAACAAGTGCTGTCTCTATGCCAAAATCAAGTTTTGTTGTAGAACAACCTAAAATGCCTTTATTGACAGAGAAAGAAAATCTTTTAGCAAAAATCTCTTTTACAACAGAAAATAAGTATTTATTTAATGAAATAAGAATAAAACTCAAATCAACCTTAAAAGATTTGGACTTATCAGAAATTTTAGTTTATGTCAGTAAAGAAAATCTATTTGAAAAAGCAACTTTATTTGGGAAAACTAATCAAATTACAGAATCAACCTTTGTAAAAGGAAGTAAAGATATAACCAAAGATATTTCTTACATCTGGGTTATGGCAAAAACAACTGAAAAACCCAATCTTTTAAACAAAATCAAAGTTTCAAACGTAGAAATTATCTCTCCTATAAGCAAACATTTTATCGTTCAAAGTAAAAACGAGCCTCAACGCTTTGGTATTTCTCTGCGAACTAAAAAACAAGAAGGAATAGAGTGCTACCGTATACCTGGTTTAACTACAACCAACAAAGGTACTCTTATTGCTGTTTATGACAATCGTTACAATAATTGTAAAGACTTACAAGAAGATATTAATATAGGAATGAGCAGAAGTACCGATGGAGGAAAAACTTGGGAGCCTATGAAAGAAATTATAGATATGAAAGAATGGGGAGGCTTGCCTAATAAGCTTAACGGAGTAGGAGACCCTGCTGTATTAGTCGATGAAAAAACAGGTACTATATGGGTTATTGCCCTTTGGCTTCATGGTTCTTCTGTTGATAAAATGGCTTGGTGGGAGTCTAAACCAGGCTTAAAACCAGGAGAAACAGGGCAATTAGTATTAGTAAAAAGTGAAGACGATGGTGTAACTTGGAGCAACCCTATAAATATCACAGAACAAGTGAAAGATCCTCAATGGTATTTATTTTTCAATGGTCCTGGAAGAGGAATATCTCTCAAAGATGGGAAAATAGTTTTTGCTGCTCAATACAAAAACGCTAATCAAGTTCCTTACTCTACACTTATTTATAGTGATGACCACGGTGAAACTTGGCATAGAGGAATAGGCGCTCAGTCACATACTACTGAAGCACAGGTTGTTGAATTATCTGACGGAACAATTATGCTCAATGCAAGAGATGACAGAAATAGACAAAATTATTTTGTTTCTGACAATCTTGGCGGACGTTCTGTTTTTACAACTAAAAATTTTGGTGCTTCTTGGACAGAGCATTCTTCTTCAAGAAAAGCCCTTGTAGAACCCAACTGTATGGCAAGTATCATTTCTTATAAACATTCTAACGGAAAACAATATTTATTTTTCTCTAACCCCGCAGATGCCAAAAATCGTATAAATATTACCATAAAAGCAAGTGATGATGATGGAAAAACTTGGAATAAACTCCCTCAGCACACCATTTATTCTGATAATAATTTTGGCTATTCTTGTATGACTATTATTGATAATAAATACATTGGAATTTTATATGAAGGAAATGGAGATTTATATTTTCAGAAAATAGCTATTAGTGAATTTATTAAATAAAATTATTTTAATCAATTTATGTTACTCATTTACGCAGAGCAGCTTAGCCCTCGGTTTTCTTTTATAATAAAACATATTTTTGACCGAATGTTAGGGTTAGAAATAAAAATAACTACAGATTTAGAATGCTTTATCAAATCTGATAGTTATAAACTTTCATATGCCAAATCTGCTATAGGAAATGAGTTTTTTGTTAAAAATTTTGGACTCCTTTATCAAAAGGGAGTCCAAAATATTGATATTTTCATTGAATATTTTGAGGGTATTCCTTATTTTTTTTCTGCAAAAAAAGGCTGTTTCCCATTTGATATTTTTTCCGCTTCTTTTTTCTTACTCTCTCGCTATGAAGAGTATAAGTGTGGAAATAATGAAAAATATGAAAATTTTTCAGCCACTGAAAGTATTGCTTATAAATACAATTTCTTAGAAATTCCAATTATAGATATTTGGGTAGAAAAATTCAAAAAAGCACTACTTGAAAAATACCCAAATTTAGTTTTCAATGAAAAAAAATATACTGAAACTTCTGTAATCGAAGTTGCTAAAGCATTCAAATACAAGCATAAAGGCGTTGTTAGGAGCATTTCACGTTCTATTGTTGATATTTTTACATTAAATTTTTATAATTTCATTAATAGACTCAAAGTTATTCTTGGATTTGTAAAAGACCCTTTTGATATTTATGACCAATTTATAAATTTTCATAAGGAAAAAAACATCCGAAATATCTTCTTTTTTCTTTTGGCGAATTACAGTATTCACGACAAAGGAATTTCTTATAATAATGTGAAATACAAGTATTTAATAAAATATATGGCAGATTATTCTATCGTTTCTGTTCTCTCTTCATACTTTGCCACTTTTGATATAAAAGAAATGAAAAATGAACAAAAACGAATGAATGCCATTTTAAATAGATCAATAACACGTTTTAAGGCAAACAATAACATTCTACCTTTACCAGATATTTATAGAAAATTAACAGAATGCGAATATAAAGAAGACTATTCTATGGGCTACACCTCTCATATTGGTTTTCGTTCTGGCACTTGTACTCCATACTTTTTCTATGATATTAAGCTTGAAGTTCAGCTTCCTGTTTTAGTTCATAGCTTTTGCTTCCACAGCCAAGTTACTGAAAATCAGAGCGAAAAATCAATATTAAAAAAAATAAATACAATAAAACAATATATAAAAAATGTAAAAGGAAATTTTATCCCCATTTTTTCAAATGAATATATCGCAAATAATAATTTCAATTTTTATAAACAAATAATAAATCTCTAAAATATGAAAAAAAAATTATTCTTAGCCTTTCTTTTTGGTATTTCACAATTTGGATTTTCACAACAAAACACAGATTATCAATACATTATAATCCCAAAACAATTTAGTTTCCAGAAAGAAGTAAATCAGTTTAACCTCAATATTCTTAGTAAATTTTTATTAGAAAAAAATAACTTTAAATGTGTGTGGGACGATAAAATCCCTGAAAATTCTAACTCTTGTGATGGATTACGTTTCAATATCATAAACAATTCTAATTTACTAAAAACCAAACTTATAGCTACCCTTACAGACTGTAAAGGTAATGTTGTTTATACTTCACAAGAGGGAAAAAGCGGAGAAAAAGATTTAAAAAAAGGTTATTCAGAAGCTCTTCGAAAAGCCTTAGCAAATACTAATAGTATTTCAATGAAAAAAATAACTCCAGATAAAAAAGAAGACAATGTCACTTACACCCCTGATAATCCGATAAATGACATTAAAATACAAGAGTCAAATTTGAATATTACAAAATTAACATTAAAAGAAATAGAAAATAAAATTATTCTAATTAATGAAAATAATGAAGAAGTTTTTTCTTTGCAAAAAACTTCTTTAGAAAATATGTATCAAGCTCTACGAAAAAAAGACAATGTCAGTGGTATTTTCTTCAAAAAAGATAATCATTTCATTTTTGAATATAATAAAAACGGCAGTATAATCCACGACTTTTACGATGTAACATTTTAATTTTCAGCAAGTAATCTATGCATCAACAAGAAATTATAGCTTTATTAGCCTTAAAAAATACCCCAAATATAGGAGATATTACTGCCAAAAAACTTATTGCCCATTGCGGAAGTGCTGAATTAGTTTTTAAAGAAAAAATTCAGAAACTATCTCGTATTGAAGGAATTGGAAAAGTAATATTAACCAATCTTTCTAATCCAAAATATAGAAATGAAGCAGAAAAAGAATGGGAATATATTTGCAAAAATAACATCCAATTTCACACTTTCTTTGATGATGATTACCCTATAAATTTAAAACAAATTATAGATGCCCCCGTTATTTTTTTTAGTAATGGAAATATTAATTTAAAAAATAAAAAATGTATTAGTATAGTAGGGACTAGGCAGATAACTTCCTATGGATTAGCATTTTGCGAAAAATTTATTGAAGAGCTTTCCGTTATAGAAAACCTTGTTATTGTTAGTGGCTTTGCTTATGGAGTTGATATTGCGGCACATAAATTCGCTATGGAAAATAATATACAAACTATTGCTTGTTTGGCTCACGGATTAGATACTATTTACCCTGCACCACACAAAAAATATTACTCACAAATGCTAGAAAACGGTGGATTTATTACTGATTTTTGGCATAAAAGCAAATTTGATCGGAAAAATTTCCTAAGTAGAAACCGAATTATAGCAGGACTTTCTGATGCCACAATTGTTATAGAGTCGGCCTTAAAAGGAGGAAGTTTAGTTACTGCCGATATGGCTTTTGGATATAACCGAGATGTTTTTGCTGTACCAGGCAGAGCCTCAGATACTTATAGTCAAGGTTGTAATCACTTGATAAAAACAGATAAAGCTAGACTTATTAATAATGCAGCCGATGTAATATATTATATGGGCTGGGACTCACTTCCTACAAAAGAGAAAAACATTCAGCCTCAATTATTTACAGAATTAACAACTGAAGAAGAATTTATTTTTAATTATTTAAAAAATAATGGAAAACAAATTATAGATATCATCGCAAGAGATTGTAATTTACCCATTTATAAACTGTCTCATTTACTCTTTCAAATGGAAATGAAAGGTTTCATTCGACCATTGCCAGGCAAAATATTTTCAGTTGCTAATTAATTATAGTTTTACTCTATGTGTATAATAGAAAAAAATTATGGTAAAAAATTGACATATAGAAAATTTATTGTACTTTTGCACCAGATAAATAAGGAAATATAAATTGTTTTTCATATATTAGATTTTGTGGTTAGAATTGGTAAAGGAGGGCTAATGCCCTCTTTTATTTTATATATACTTGATTAATAGTTATTTATAAAATTCTGTAAGAAATTTATCTATATAAAAATCTTGCTCTTTTGATTTATACTGCTGAATATACCTAGGATGCTCCAAAACTATCATTTGTTCAAAAAGATGAATTTCTTTATTTATTTTTGATAAAAAAGAAGCATTTTTCTTTCCTAAAATATAGACCTTATCTGTATCCAAACCAAGATTTATATGCTTTTTCAAAGTTTCTATCATAAAAGGTTTCAATTTTTCAAAAAGTAATAAATCATCATAATAATTCGCATTAACCCATTTATTATCAGATGTTTGTCTAATTATAGCTAAAGGAAAAGGCGAATTTATATAGAATTTACTATAAAACTGATGAACACCTCCAAATTCTCTTATCATATTATACATAAATACGGAAGAAACTTCGTGAGTATGAGCTGTTTGCATCCGAATTCCACATTCACTTTCTAAGCGTTTTGTATCTGTAAAAGGAACGCCTGTTACTCCTGCGCCGTGTCGAGAAGGATTTATACCTATAATAAATTTTCGTTTATTAGTATCATTATAAAATTTATGATAAAAACTACTCATAACATCCAGTGTCTCAGGATTATCCAAATATGGATTGAGTACTGAAAAATTATTAGGTAAAGATTCTTTATAAGATAAATTTTTATTAAAATGAATTATTTTTTCTGCTAAATTCATAAACTACAATCAAACAGGCTAAAATTATTTACTTTATTTTTTACGCATTATTCTACGAAACATTTTCTTTTCAAATTCCCAAAAAAATCTGAACTGCCCAAAAAGGCTTCCTATAATAATTAATAAAATTTGATAAATGGGTAAAATAATTATGAGCCTTAATATCCAAGCTAAAACAGGATTTAACTCACTGAAATCTAATCCTATAAAAGCACAAAAAGGCTTTGCTATCTTCGCTGAAAGAGAACCTGTTATAGCGAAAACTACCAAAATAATAACAAATTGAACATTTGAAGTTATCTTCCATTTTTCTTTTAATCGTTTCATTTTTTATATATCTGTCTCTTA
>CALFOY010000365.1 GCA_937919265.1 uncultured Capnocytophaga sp.
TTACATTAAGTACAAGAATAAAATAAGCATTATCCTTTTTATATTCTAAAATGTATTTAATAGCTCTTTTAGCACTTCTCAAAGCATAATCAGCATCAGACTCATTTTTTTTTCTTTCGCAACTCCAATTGTCATAATTATGTTCAAAATAATTATTTTTATACTCTACTACATCTCCTCCAAAAACTGTAATTTTTAGTTTTAGGCATTCTTCTAAAATCTCTAAGGCATCATTTTTTGAAAAAGATTTTTGTATTGTTCCATATACTGGAGTTCCTCTTTTTAGTAGTGCTATTAATTTATCTGTTAATTCCATAATAAGACTATTATTATCACATTATCTAACGCTAATTTAAAGTCTTCACAAATTTTTACAGCTATAAAACAATCTCTGAATAAGGTAATTTTAAAATCTTTTTACTTTGTTTGTTAATTTCAATTTGTCTTAGAAAAGTATCTCTATTATCTATCACTTCTTGCAAAGAGACTAACCAACTATTTATAGAACAATTAGATTCTTCAAAAGATTTATTATCCCATTTTACATTATAAATATCTCTAAATACTTGTTGAGCTCTTTCTTTATTCACATACAAGGCTATCTTCATTTTAATTTCTTGATATTTTGCATAACTGAAAGAGTTAGTAGCTCCTCCATTAAAAGGGGCTTTTCTAATATAACTTTCTAAAAGAACATTTATTTTATCAATTTGTATGTCTACTTCTAAAGAAATTGGAAGTTGTTTATCAATACAACTTACCACTTCTTTAAAATACTCATTGTGTTTTAAATAAGGTTTATCACACTGAAACCCTTTCTTATTATAAAACTCTTGTAATAATATTTCTTCAGAGAGGTTTGTGTTTAAATCTTTATCAAACAGAGTATAGATAACAAAAAGAGGTCTATATTGTTCCATAAAAGGAACTTTTATCAATTCTATACCAATAACAAGAGTCCCTAAAACTTTATAAAGTTTATTTTGGGCATATCTTCCTAACTGGGGGAAAGCACTTTGCCATTCTTTGTTAATTTCTTGCTTGAGTTCTTTGTTTATTTTCATATTACTATGGTTTGATCTTAAAAATTTTATAACCTTTATAATTCCTTTGATATTTTTCAAATTGTCCTTTTCTCCAGTCAGCACCTCCAAATTTAAAATCATATATATTCATAGTTTTATGATTTACTACATCTAAAAAACCTCTATTGCCAAGTCCTAGAATCTTATTATTATTAAAATATTCTCCAAATCTTAGTCCTCTATCTCCATAAATATTTTGATATCTTTTTAAAAGAGTACTAGCTGCTTGATGTTTTAGAGTTCCTGTTACCCCATCATTTTTTGTAAAGGGGACAAAATCATCCGCAAAAATAGCTGATCTTTGCATCAATTTTTCTTCATAGATTATCCCATTCCAAGGATTAACACCTTTTTCTCTTGCATACTGAAATCCTTGCACAAATCCAGAAATAGTTCCTAAAGTTAAACCATATCCACTCCCTCTTAAGCCATCTTTAAAAGCTTGATCTACATCTCCATTCATTATATAAGAAGCTCCTCCTGAGACAACAAAACCAGAAGTTGCATTACTAGTACCACTTATCAATACATTCCTAAGAATATGTTTTGACTGCTTAGTTAGCGGTGGGTTACAAAGTTAATCATCGAAAAAAAGATATTTATTGATGAAATTATCATCTTTTACATTAAGAACAAAATAAGCATCATTTTTTTTGTACTCGGAGACGTACTTAAAAGCTGTCTGTATGCTTCTTAAAGTATAATCAATAATAGCTTCTCTCTTTTTCTTTTTACAGTTCCAACTATCATAATTATGCTCAAAATACCCGTCTTTGTATTCAACTACTGCACCTCCAAGAACTGTAATCTTCAATCTTAAACATCTATTTAAAATGTCTAAAGTTTCTTCTTTTGAAAAAGCTTTTTCTGTTGTGCCATACACAAGAGTTCCTTTGCTCAATATATCATTTAATTCATTTGTTAGTTCAACAATTCTTTTTTTTTGTCTTTGTATTTCTTTTCCTCTTGTGATAAGATTATTTTTGGAAATAGACAGTGCTTGTTCAACAGTTACATTAGGATAATAAACGGTTTCTTTTAAAGAATACTCTATATTGATTAATAGCACTTTATACTCTGCTTTGTTTTTTATAAGATAGCTCACTATTTCATCTATTGTACCATAACTAAGAGCCGTTAATCCTAAAACATACTTTTTATTTTTATTACTTATCAAATCTTTTACAACCATAAAATATCGGTTAGGACCATCAGAATAATTATCAAGTTCCTTTACCGTTTTAACATCAGGAATAAATCTATAAAAAATCTTATAGATAAAAGCTAAAAAACAATTGTTAGTCTTTAATTTTTTCTTCTTAAAATAATCATATGTCCTTATGGAAAAGGGCGTGCCTACATTGAAAAAAATTATATTCTTATTCTCTTCTCTTAACTGATAGACTATCCTATCGTGCTCTTCATTACTATTGCAGTTAAATATACTGATACCTCTTGTTATCTCCATAATGTTATCTTAGAAAAACAGTGTATGCTATCCTTTTTGATATCTATACCATATAGGCATAAAACTATATTTTTCACATATTCCTTTCAAATATTCTTCAAACTCTTGAGTTCTGTCTTTTTCATCTAACATCAAGACAGGAAGGTATTCAATCTCATCTAAAAGGTTAAAAGTTTCTTCATAAGGTTCTTTATACCCTGTTCTAATTTTTACACGTATTATAAGTTGGAGTAATGCCTCTAAGGCTATTCTATTTTTTCCTAATGTTATCATATTGGGTTATATTTTTTCTAATTATAAAGTTATATCCTTAAAAAAGAAATATTTATTTGTATTACTGTCTTTTATATCAAATGAAATACAAAAATAAACATTATTTAGTTTATAATTAGATATATATTTAATGGCTTTTTCTATACTTCTTAATACATAATCTACCTCGCTTTCTCCTTTTTTTCTATTATAACTCCAATTATCATAATTATATTCAAAATAACCATTATTATTAATATTGACTACATCTCCTCCCAAAACAGCAATTCTACTCTTTAGACACTCTTCTAAAATCTCTAAGGCATCATTTTTTGAAAAAGATTTTTGTATTGTCCCATATACAGGAGCTCCTTTTTTTAGTAGTGCTATTAATTTATCTGTTAATTCCATGTTATTTACTATTAGGACGAAAAAATCTATGATTAATCATTCCATCACGTTCTCTTATAAATTCAAAATATCCTTCTCTTCCTCTATAGCTTCCTAGAATTTTTAGTATTGGTCTTATAATACCATCATTTCCTTTTAGAGGAGTTACAACCCCGTCCATTTGAAAGGCTTTTATATTCTCAGGAAAACTATGAAAAGCATCAGAAGTATTAGACATCTGTCCTAATACTTTATTAGAGTACCAAGTCCCCTCAAAAAAGTCATTTTTCTTCCCTGTCCAAGGATTTACATCATATCCTCTTGCATACTGAAATCCTTGCACAAATCCAGAAATAGTTCCTAAAGTTAAACCATATCCACTCCCTCTTAAGCCATCTTTAAAAGCTTGATCTACATCTCCATTCATTATATAAGAAGCTCCTCCTGAGACAACAAAACCAGAAGCTGCATTACTAGTACCACTTATCAATACATTTCTAAGGACAGGACTTGAAACATCTTTAAATATCCTTGAAGATATTCCCGAAAATTGACCTCCTATATAAGCAGTTCCAATTCCTATTCCTGTATCTATTATAGCACTTGTCCAATCAATATTACTCCACCCATTCTGCGAAACTTGTGTGGTGATATTATTTCCAAATCCTAATACAGCACCACCCGCTAAAGGACCTCCATATAAACTAGCAGCTCCAGCTCCTACTCCTACCACAAAGTAACCAAGACCATTCCAAAAAGAAGTTACATTTCCTTGTATAGCATTTATGGTTAGATTTACAGCCCCTCCTACTAACATCACAATAACATCATCTATTACAAACCATTCTCCCGTAGGGTCAGTATAGAGTAATGGGTTATTCAAGCAGTACCCATACCTATTAAAGTTTTGGGTGTTAAAAGGGTCTTGTACATAGTTGTCAGGTTGTAAGAACCTATGTAACATAGGGTCGTACAACCGTCCGTTCATATGTACCAATCCTACCGTTTGCAGGTGTTCGTGCCCTGTAAAACCTCTATCTAATAGGGTGAGTTTGTCTAAGGTATTGCCTGAGCCGTCTTCTACTTTTATGGGTTGTCCCCAAGGGTCAAAGTGGCGTCTTTCAGCGATGTTGCCGTCTTCATCGGTGAGCATTACTATAGAGCCTAAGTAATCTCTATGTAAGTAATAGAGCTTTTGCGCTTCACCGTCCGAAATGAGTATAGCAGGAGCACTATAAGCGTCACCTCCTAAGTAAAACACAAACTTGGTGCTGTTATCGGTTTTATTACATACGATTTCTGTACTACCGTCGTGGCTGTAGTGTTTAAGCAGTGGGCGTTTAGCTTTTTCTACTTCAGCATTACCGTAATAGCAGTGCGAACGTTCGCCAAAGGCGTTATATTCATAGCTTATTCGCTCTTTATCCTTTACGTATATCTGTTCAGGAGCTTTAAAAGCGTTATACCTTACAATAGGCAAAGGGTGTTTTTCTAAATACGTCTCACCTGCTTCATTAGTAGTGAGCTTTTGTTGTTGGTAGCTATTGCGTGTATATTCATAGGTGCCAATGGCACTGTTTTCGGTAATGCGACCGCGTTCGTCGTATTGGTGGGAGGCATTGCCCCAGCGGGTGAGGCGGTCGGTGGTATCATACGCAAATTCTTCTTTTTGGTTATAAAAACTATAAGTGCGATGATTCAGCAGTCCTCTTTGCGTATTAAAATCGTATTGCAATACATTTAGCGGAGTATCTTCCCGTTGTACAGTTTGTGTTTTAGGGAAATGACTGTTGTACTGCAAATGCTCTTGGGTCTTCCCTTTGTGAAGGCTCAACGGTTGTCCGTATTCGTTGCTTGCGCTCAGTTTCCAAAGGGTCGCTCCGCTGGCTGTTTTCATTTCTATGAGTTCCCCATTCTCGTAGCGGTATTGCACGGCACTGCTCACACGTTTGCCTGCCGTCTGGGCGGTAGTGATTTCTTGTTGCACACGTCCAAAGGCATCATAAGTATAGTTTTTAGTAAATACCGCTTGAGGGTTGGTCTCGGTAGTTTGAACCAATTGTTTGAGTCCGTTGTATTCATAGCGGTAACTGTCGTTATTGCCGTCTTTGTTTTGGTTGTCTATTTGGGTGAGCATTTTGTCGGCGTTATAAGTATAGCGTATGTGCATATCGGTATAGTCGCCCGTGATA
Source organism: uncultured Capnocytophaga sp. (assembly GCA_937919265.1). GTDB lineage: Bacteria > Bacteroidota > Bacteroidia > Flavobacteriales > Flavobacteriaceae > Capnocytophaga. The sequence continues at coordinate 5,388 of CALFOY010000365.1, forward strand.
TGTTTTTCACTCAGGCGGTCGGTACCTTGTGCATAGCTAAAGGTAGTTTTACCCTTAGGGGTCGTCTCTTCGGTGAGGTTGCCCCACGTATCGTATTGATAGGTGTAGCGTCCTGCTG
>CALFOY010000366.1 GCA_937919265.1 uncultured Capnocytophaga sp.
CTTTTTCAAAATTAGGTTTCTAAATCGTTACCTAATACCTTGAAAAATATTTTTTGAGGCGTCAAAATAATCTCATATATTTGCACTCTGAAAATTAATGTATTATGGAATTATTTAAGGGACAAATAAAGACTTTAATATAACTCAAAAACCGAGTAATGATGGGAAGAATTTTCCTATATTACATAAGGTAATACATCAGGTAAAGTATTGGATACGAGGTATATATTCTTGGGTTTCAGAGTTTAATATAGACCGATATTTAGCGGAATACAGTTTTAGAATTAATCACTCACAGAGCAAAGAGACTATCTTTAACAAATTAATGAAAAGAATTGTAGAGCGTTCTCCCATTTCCCAAAGTCAATTAGTATGTAGCTAAATAGACTCCTCAATAAAAAAATCCATAGAAAACTATGGATTTTTTTGTTTTGATTTCTTTATTATTTTGATTTCCCTTGATTTGCAACGCTATTAATTGCTGCTGCGATAGCTTCTTGGTCTCCCAAATAATAGCTTTTTATTGGTTTTAAATCTGCATCTAATTCATAAACTAAAGGTACTCCTGTTGGAATATTTAGTTTCAAAATTTCAGCTTCAGAAAGGCTATCTAAATACTGAACTAAAGAACGTAGGCTATTTCCGTGAGCAGCAATAATTACACTTTTACCACTTTTTATAGCAGGAGCAATATCACTAAACCAGAAAGGAAGCATTCTATCGTAAGTATCTTTAAGGCTTTCTCCTCCTGTTTTTTCTTCAGAATTTAAGTGTTCATATCTTCTATCGTGAGAAGGGTGTCTTTCATCTGTTTCCTCAATAAGTGGTGGTTTTACATCGTAAGATCTTCTCCATAAAAGAACTTGGTCTTCTCCGTATTTTTCAGCTGTTTCAGCTTTATTAAGCCCTTGTAAAGCTCCATAACTTTTCTCATTCAATCGCCAATTTTTATAAATAGGAAGCCATAAATCTCCCATTTCTTCTAAGGCAAAATTTAAAGTTTTGATAGCTCTTTTTAGTACAGAAGTAAAGGCAACATCAAATTTAAATCCTTCTTTTTTAAGAATTCTTCCTGCTTCACGAGCTTCTTCAACCCCTTGTGCTGTTAAATCTACATCTTGCCAACCTGTAAATAAATTAAGTTGGTTCCATTCACTTTGTCCGTGGCGTAATAGTACAATTTTATACATATTTAATATTTTATATATTTTGTTTAAAGAATTACAAATATAAGATTTTTCTTTGGATAATGAAAATAAAAAAATAGAATTATTTTTCAAAATTCACTTCCAAATTATCTGTTGTGTATTTTTGAATGATATTTGGATTTGCTTCATCACTATATAAAAGAATAGCTTTGAGCTCTTTATGCTCTGATAAAAATTGTTTTGCTCTTTCAACTCCCAAAGCCATTAAAGTAGTAGCATAGCCATCTGCCATCATCGCAGAAGAAGTTATTACCGTAGCACTTAGTAAGTTACTTTGTTCGGGATAGCCCGTTTTTGGATTTATGGTATGTACATATTTTTTTCCTGTTTGTTCATCTACCCAGAGTTTTCTATAATTCCCAGAAGTAGCCAAACCACAATTTTCAAGGTTCAAAGTAGCTACAATTTCTCTATCTTCATCAGGTTTTTGCAAAGGATTATCAATACCTATAAGCCACGACTTGTTTTTTAAAATATTCTTCCCGTGTATGTACAATTCCCCTCCTACTTCAACTATAAAGTTATTAATTTTTTTAGAGAGAAGATAATTCGAGATAAGGTCAGAAGTATAGCCTTGCGCTATCGCATTGAAATTCAAACGAATATCTTTATTTTTTTTCTCTAAATAATTATTCTCTGTAAGTGTAATTTTATCTAAACCTATACGAGAGAGAAGGCTATCTATTTGTTGTTGAGTTGGAGGAGTGTGATTTTCTTTTTTCCCGAATCCCCAAGCATCAATAAGTACTCCTATTGAAGGGTCAAAATATCCCTCACTTTCTTGAAAAATTTGTTTTGAAGCAAGGAATACTTTTTTAAAATGCTCATCTACTGGAAGATTTTCATTTTTGTTAATTTTAGTTATTAGAGAATTATCTATATAAGTAGACATTGAAAGGTCTATTACTTTCAAAATAGAATCTATCGATTGTTTAGCTATTGGCTTTTCTGAAATGTAAGTAATTGTATATGTAGTACCTTGTGCATCTCCATATATAGTGTATTGCCTTTGCTTTTGTTGTGTTTGGCAAGAAATAAAAATTGAAATAAAAGAGAAGTAAATTAAATATTTCATTATACTATTTTTAATAATCCTTTAAAATTTACTCGATAAGGTTTTCCTTTTTCAAGTGGAGCTGTTTTATCGTGTACTTGTGTAAGCCCAATAAGCATCTGCATTATTTTCAAGAGCTTTTTGCCGTACAACTTCCATAAAAAGAGCATCATATTCATCTGGGTCATCACCGCCAAGTATAGGTCTTACGATAATGAAATGTTTTTTTCCTTGTTTATCAATACAAACAAACTGAGGGTCTTTTTTCATTTGACTATTTACCAGAAGAAATTCCCAATTTAAGGCTTCTACAACCGCTTCTCCTACGATATTCATTGCCAAATTATGCAATTCTTGTTCTGTAAGCATTTTTTACTCTTAAAATTTAATTTTAACTCTTTTATCAGATATTACTTTGAAAACAGAAAAATTATCTATAAAATTAATTTTTTATTTCTTTGGACTGGTGTGGCTCTATTAAAGATTGAACTGCTGAAAGACAAAGACTGAATAGTACAGCATACCAAAAACCGTGAATTTCTATTCCATCAATAAGTTTATCAGCCAAAATAATAACCAAAGTATTCACTATTATTAGGAAAAGTCCAAAAGTTATCAAAGTAAGTGGCAAAGACAAAACTATAAGAACAGGACGAATAAAAGTATTCAGAAAACTTAGAGCAATAGCAAACCAAATAGCTGATACAAAATTAGTTACACTTATATGAGGTAAAAAATTACTCAACCCAAAAATAACTAAACTTGTAATAATAATATTTAAAATATATCGTCTCATTATTAAGGTTTATTTTAATAAAAAATGAATAGTTTTCTCAAAAAAATCCGTTGGATTTTCTGCCTGAATCCAATGCCCAGAATGTACAGATTCAATTATTGCATTCGGGAAATGCTTAACTATCAAAGCCTTATCTTCTTCTTTTATATAAGAAGATTTTTCACCTCTTAAAAAAAGTACTTCCCCTTCAAAAACAGCCCCCTCTGGGAGTGCCTTTCCTATTTCAACCAAATTATTTCGTAGAACAGGCAAATTCATTCTAAAAGCTAATTGTCCTTCTTCTATCCAATATAAATTTTTTAACAAAAATTGACGAACGCCTGCATCTAAAATAAATTTAGAAATTTGGGCATCTACTTGGCTTCTTGTTTTTTGTTTTTCAAAATCAACAGAAGATAAAGAATCCATAATTACCTGATGATGAACAGGATAATTCTTAGGAGAAATATCCACAACAACTATTTTCTCTACTCGTGAAGGATTTTTTACAGAAAAAAGCATAGTCGTTTTTCCTCCCATAGAATGCCCTATAATAGAGGCTTTTTCTATTTTATGAAAATCCATATAATGCAAAAGGTCTTCTGCCATTATATCATATGAAAATTTTTCAGAATGAAAGCTATGTCCGTGATTACGAGCATCTATGATATGAACTTGATAGCCTTTCTCTGCAAAACGAAGAGCCATAGTTCTCCAATTATCCGCCATTCCTAAAAAACCATGCAAAATAAGCAATGGTTTTCCGGCTCCTATTATCTGAGAATGAAGTATTTGCATTTAATTCAATTTATAAAATTCTTATTTTAATCGGTAAAGATACATACTCACCACATTTTGAAGCCCTAAATAAAGAGCTTCACTAATAAGAGCGTGCCCAATAGAAACTTCTAACAAATTAGGAATCTGTTCTTTAAAGAATTTTAGGTTATCTAAACTTAAATCGTGTCCTGCATTTAGCCCTATCCCTACTTTTTGAGCTTCAAGAGCAGCTTTTATATAGGGTTCTATACCCTTTTTATTTCCTTTAAGGTATTCTGTTGCATAACTTTCAGTATAGAGTTCTACTCTATCTGTTCCTGTTTTTGCAGCTGCTTCAACCATTTTTTCAATCGGATCAATAAATAAAGAGGTACGGATACCATTTTTCTTAAATTCAGATACAATTTCAGAAAGATATACTTGATGTTTTATAGTATCCCAACCTGCATTAGAAGTAATAGCGTCTTCAGCATCTGGCACAAGAGTAACCTGGGTGGGTTTTATTTTTAGCACCAAATCTATAAATTTCGGAACTGGATTTCCTTCTATATTATATTCAGTTGTTACAATTTCCTTTAAGTCTAAAGCATCTTGGTAGCGTATATGTCTTTCATCTGGGCGTGGATGGATGGTTATCCCTTCAGCTCCAAAAGTTTGAATATCTTTGGCTACTTGCAATAGATTAGGAACATTACCTCCTCGAGAATTTCTTAAAGTAGCTATTTTATTTATATTAACACTTAATTTTGGCATAATTTCATTTTTTAGATATTATGCAAAGGTACAAATTTTAAATGGATTGATTTCTAAAAATAATAAAAAAACCAATAGAAAAAATCTATTGGGTTAAAAAACTATTCTTCATCAAGGAAAGAAAAAAAGCTAAACATATTTCCTCCATATTTTCTTGATGATTCAAAATATTGATTTTCAGATAAATCTACTCTTGAAGAATGTTCTATGACTAACATTCCGTCTTCTGGAATTAAGTTTCTATCGAAAACCAACTGAATTATTTTTTGGAAATCTTCAACAGGAAGTTCATATGGTGGGTCTGCAAAAATAAAATCATATGTACGTGCTGTTTTTTGTAAAAAATCAAAAACATCAGACTTTATTGCTTGTATAGAATACTCCAATTCATTAGCAGTTTTCTGTATAAAACGAACACACCCCGAATGAGCATCTACCGAAGTAATATCCGTACAACCACGGCTTGCAAATTCATAACTAATATTTCCTGTTCCTGAAAATAAATCTAAAACAGATATTTCATCAAAATAGAAATAATTATTAATAATATTAAATAAAGCTTCTTTGGCAAAATCAGTCGTAGGACGAACTGGTAAATTTGCGGGAGCGATGAGTCTTTTACCTTTATTTTTACCTAAAATAATTCGCATTTTGTAAATTGTTTATTAATCGTATTATATTCTCTTCTTAATCTAACTAAAAAGAATGAGTAAGCACAAAGTTTTGTCGTGCCAAAATTGTATCCATATTCTGGCAAAAAGGATTATTTTTCTGTGGAGGAAGAAAATAAATAAAACGTATATAGTTATAAATGAGAAGATATTTTTCAGAATTTCTTATAATATCACCAAGAAGATACATAGGCGTTACTTCTGTATCAATATCCAATTGTTCTAATGAATAAAGCAAGTAATAAAGCATATCCATTTCTGCCTCAAAAGAAAATCGATTAAAAAAAGCTAATTTCCCTTCTTGGAAAACTACCAAATGAAAAGCCATTTTCTCAAAATGTCCATAAATTGCATCTTTTTTAAACGGATTATGAGTTAAAATAATTCTAAGAAGAGAAGTAGTAAAATGCTCATACTCAAATATTCCATAAGTTTCTCTCAGTACTTTATTTATAGGCGTATTGGGTATATAAACATTCACTGCATTGACCGATGGTACTTCATCGTGGCTAATAATCTCATTTTTATACTCCTTAACATTAAACTTTAAATATTGATACAAATGGCTTGTTGCAAAAAAAGGTTTGGGTACAAAAGCAAAATGTTCATTATTATGTAACACTTTTATTGTATCAAAGTCTTGGCAGAGAGCTCGTTCAGTTATCAAATACTCTCTTAACTGAGCATCAATAACAGAAAAAGGAGAAGAAGGATTGATAGGTAAATTATAGATAGATTCTATACAGTTAAGAGCTGGGTTAAATATACAAAAAGAAAGCCCACTCAAATTGAGTTGAATGGACATTCTTTTAAAATTAATTTCTAATGTGTTTTTATTTTTTGTCTCTGTTGATATCATAAGAAGTTGGCCAGTTACCATTATTTGATACTTCTTTAAGAGAACCAACTAAAATATATTCCCCTTTCACATCATTAACCCCTGTTCTTTGGACTTCTCTTTCTATTTCTCCTTCATCAAGACCATCAAGAACCGCAGATTTGTGTATTTTTATTTGATAAACAGGAGATTTGAAATTATTTTTCTCTATCATCCCTGTTTCTATTTCAAATTTTGTTCCTTCTTTTGCAAAAGGAACTTGTGCAAGTTGTTTGTATCTATCTGAACCTTTAAACAAGGAATCTTTAACAGATACTTTACCCAAAGTATCAACTACCACACCTTGTTTCATTACATCAATTTTATAATGTTTGTCAAACTCTACCCAGCTTGTATCTCTTTGAGTTGTAATGGTATACTTTCCATTTTCGATAAAATTTATAAGCTCATCAAAATTGGCTGTATAATTTTTATTTACAAGAAAATAAGCTTCTTCAGCATTACGAATGTCTTTCAATTTTGCAATTACTTGCGCAAAACGCTTTTGTTTTTCTTGTTCAAATTCAATAGGTCCAACAATAGAACGATAAATCCACCAAAAACCTAAAAGACTGACTACTAATAATAAAATTTGTGCTATTTTTCTCATTATGTAATAATTTTTTAAATAATTCCTATTATGCAAAAATACGATTATTTTTTTAATTAAAAACTTTTTTTCTCAAAAAAAATCAATACTTTTGAAAATTATTTTTAGATATGTTAGAAGCTGCTTTTTTTCAACGTCTTACAGAGATTTTCCCTCACACACCAACAGCATCTCAAAGCGCTGTATTACAAACACTTTCTTCATTTTTAACCAATGAGAAAAGCCCTGAAAAATTGTTTTTACTAAAAGGATTTGCCGGTACAGGGAAAACAACTATTATTGCTTCTTTAGTATCTATTTTAGAACAAACCAACATAAATACTATACTTTTGGCTCCAACAGGACGCGCAGCCAAAGTAATCTCTGAATATTCGAAGAAAAAAGCCTATACCATTCACAAACATATTTATTATCCAAAAACGGAAATAGGAGGCATTCATTTTGTTTTAAAAAACAATAAAGAAGTAAATGCATTATATATTGTAGATGAAGCATCAATGATTTCTGATAAAGTAGCTTTGGGAGAAAATTCTCTATTGAATGATTTAATATCTTTCGTTTATTCTGGAATAAATTGTAAGTTAATCTTAATTGGAGATACGGCTCAGTTACCTCCAGTACATACAGAAATGAGTCCTGCTCTTGATTATGATATACTTTCTGCATATTATCATAAAGATGTTACCCAAAGTATACTTACAGAAGTAGTCAGACAAAGAAAAAGTTCTGGAATATTATATAATGCTACAAAAATTAGACAAAAAATAAGCAAATTCAATCAAAAATTTCAATTAAAATTAGGAAAATATACCGACTTTGTCTATTTAACAGACAAAAATGATATTCAAGAAGCCTTAATCGATGCTTATTCTGATTATGGAGTGGAAGAAACTACCTTTATTGTTCGTTCAAATAAAAGAGCTGTACAATATAATCAGCAAATTCGAAAAATTGTAATGGACTATGAAGATCGTATCTGTGTAGGAGATTTATTAATGGTTGTGAAAAACAATTATTTCTGGCTCAATGAAAAAGCAGAAGCTGGCTTTATTGCTAACGGAGATACTGTAGAAGTTCTTGAAATTTATCGTTATGAAAAATTATATGGATTTCACTTTGCGGAAGTTAGCTTACAAATGATTGACTACCCTACACAAGCTCCCTTTGATACTATTGTAATTTTAGATACATTAGAAACAGACTCTCCTGCATTAACTAATGAGCAAAATAATGCTCTATATCAAGCTATTATCTCTGAGTATAACGATCAAAAAGGAGATAAAAAGCCTTTAAATATCAAAGAAAATCCATACTACAACGCTTTACAAATAAAATATTCATACGCTGTTACTTGTCATAAAAGTCAAGGCGGGCAATGGGATATTGTTTTTGTAGAAAAACCTTTTCTCCCTGATAATCAAATAAGTATAGCCTATCTACGTTGGTTATACACAGCCATTACTCGTGCAAAAGAAATGGTATATTTAATCAATTTTCCAAAAACTGATTTTGTTGATTTCCTTTCTGAGGACGAAGAATAAAAAAAGATATTCAATTAAATAATGAATATCTCTTTTGTTTAAATAAATCAATCATTAATGTGAGGTATTACCTCTTTTCCTATTTCTTCAATTACCTCATCAAGTGGTCGAGAACAGAATTTAGCAATAAAAATTCCGTGATTAACTCCCATATATTGAAGGGTTTGTAATAAATCTATGAAATAATTACGTCCTAAACGGAAACCTAAATCCAAAGCAATAGGCTCAGCATTAGGGTCTTCAAGTAAATCAATATACAAAGGTTGAATATAAGGCTTACGAGGCTGATGGAGCCTATCAAGGATATCTTTCCAGTTTTGAATAATATTTTTAGTATAAGAAAACTCTCTTGGATAATAAATCCAACCATCTCCGTTTATAGCTATCCAATCCAAATTAATACCTCCTGCGTGCCCAGTAATATACATAGGAATATTTCCTCTATTGGGTTTAGGAATAATATTAGCTTCGCCATTAAGCATTCCAAAAGCAGATTCATAATGAGGAAAATCTGTTCTCCAAAACTCCCTAATATTTTCCATTTGGCGTATAAAATCTGTGCTTCGAGTTTCATAAGGCTTTGCAAAAGCAGGATACTCCAACGCTCTATCTCCCGAAGCTACTCCCAAATGTAACCTATCAGGAAAAAGAACATCTAAACTAGCAGCTGCTTTGGCAAAATGTATAGGATGTCGCAAAGGTAAAACCATACTTGCTGCACCTATTTTTATTGTTTTGGTCAATGAGGCAATATGAGCCATATATATCCAAGGGTCAAAAATTTGCCCTACATCTCGAAAATTAGGGTCGTGAAGAGGAACATCTCTAACCCAAAGAGTGTGAAAGCCATTTTCTTCGGCTTTTTGAGCTAATCGAATCTGAGTATCTCTATCCATTTTAGGGATAGCTCCTTCATAAGCTTCAATAGGAAATAAAATTCCTAAGCTAAGTTTGTTAGTTTCTATTAACATTTTGAGTTATTTATTAGTTTAAAAACTAAAAATCATATTATAAAACAATTTATCCAATAAGCATTCCTGCTATGGTAGCAGACATTAAAGATGCAAGAGTACCTCCTAAAACAGCTTTAAGTCCAAATTCTGAAAGAGTTTTTCTTTGAGTAGGAGCTAATGAACCTATACCTCCTATTTGTATTCCTATTGATGCAAAATTGGCAAAGCCACAAAGCATATAGGTTGCAATAATCACAGATTTTTCATATAATAAATGAACAGGGCTATTAGGGTCTTTTAGGGTTACTAATTCTTTATAACCAATAAACTCAGAAGCAGCTAACTTAACACCCAAAAGTTGCCCCATTAGCATCATATCTTCTTTAGCTACACCAATGAGCCACATTATAGGAGCAAAAATAGTTCCTAAAATCATTTCCAAAGAAAATCTTTGATAAGGCATTGAGCTATCAGTAATTACCGTGTTCAAATGAGTAATATCTCCTATCCAACCTAAGAAATAATTTACCATAGCAATAAGAGCCACAAAAACCAAAAGCATAGCCCCTACATTGGCTGCCAATTTAAGCCCCTCAGTAGTTCCAGTACTTATTACATCTAAAACATTACTTCCATTTTTCTCTTCTTTAGCTCCATAATCCATTTGTATTTCTTCTTCTTGTGGATACAATATTTTAGAAATTACAATTGCACCTGGAGCAGCCATAACAGAAGCTGCAAGTAAGTGTTTCGCAAATTCTAACCGAAGTAAAGGATCATCACCTCCTAAAAAACTCACATAAGAGGCTAAAACCCCTCCTGCCACTGTAGCCATTCCTCCTATCATCACCAATAAGATTTCACTTTTGGTCATTTTAGGTAAAAAAGATTTTATCATTAAAGGAGCTTCTGTTTGTCCTAAAAAAATATTCCCTGTTACAGAAAGGCTCTCTGCTCCAGATATTCTTAAAAATTTTGTAAGTACCCAAGCCATTCCTTTGGTAATCGCCTGTATAATACCATAATAAAATAAAATAGACGTTAGTGCTGAAAAGAAAATGATTGTTGGTAAAATCTGAAACACAAAAACAAAGCCTATGGAAGAAGTATCCATTAATCCTCCAAAGAGAAAATCACTTCCTGCTTTGGTAAAATCTAAAATAAGGAGGAAAAATGTTCCTGCTTTTTCGAAAATCCATCTCACCCAAGCTATTTTTAATACTCCAACAGCTAAAAATAACTGAAAGAAAAGCCCTACACCAACAGTACGCCAATTAATAGCTTTTCGATTATGACTAAAAAGAAAAGCAATAAGAAGCAAACAAAACATTCCGAAAGCTCCACGTAAAATACTTTCAGCAGTTATTCCTTGCCCTTTTATAAGCTGTTTTTCGGGGTTATTTGTTACATCTTTATTAGGAAAATTAGTTTCTGTAATACCTAAAAAATCTTTCCCATTGATGGAAAAAGTAGCAGATGTTCTATCTAAGCCGTGAAAAGGGACTTGAACAGCCTCTTTTTTCCCTTCTGCCAAAAGCATTAGACTACTTTCTGATATAGTATAAGTTCCTTTTTCTGAAATGGAATCAATCTTCAATGAATAATTTCCATTATTTAAATCTAAAAAGAAATTTTGTCCAAAATTCCATTTTCTTTCAATACTTTGAGAAAAAGAGAAAAGGCTAACAAACAATGCCAAAAATAAAACTAATTGTCTCATATTCATTTTTATATGGTTTTTCTTCTTGTTATTTCATTATGTATTTGAGCTGCGAGTTCATAGTTTTCATTTTCGATAGCATCTTTCATCAAACTATCTAACTCACTAGTTAGGTAACTTTTAAGGTTTCCTATTTCTTGATTTTTTTGAGAGTCTGAAATTGATTTTGTTTTGTCATTAAAAATATTATTAGAGCCAAAAGTTACCAACAAAGCCTCTTCTATAAAAATAGGAGCATTGGTTTCATAAGCTATAGCAATCGCATCACCTACTCTAGCTGGCAGTCGATATTCTTTCTCATCCTTTCTACATACCAAGTGTGAATGAAAAATGCCATCTGCAAACTTAAATATAATAATATCTTGTAGATGTATATTGAAAACATCTAGAAAATTCTTAACCAAACCGTGTGTAAAAGGAAGCGTGCCATTGTCTTTCTTTTCTAATGTTTTTTGAACAGAAAAAGCCTCTAAAGAATTGACTACCAGAGGTATTTGCCTGTCTCCATCTGTTTCTTCGAGGAGAAATAAATACGAATCTTCATTACCTCCATAAGAGACTCCTTTTACATACAATTGCACTAAACTCATAAACTAAAAAATAGAGTGCCAAAGTTAATTATTTTTTTTGGATTTTTCAATAAAAATTATTCATAATTGATTATTAATAAAATGCAAAAAAATATAATTGTTTTTTTAGATTTTATCATAAAAAATAAAACCACTGAATTTTTCAATCAGTGGTTTTTGGATATTATTTCTTTTTTGGGCTACAACCTGCCATTGTTGTTATCTTAATAGCCTCAGTAGGAGGTAAAAACTGATTACGAGAAACAACTTCTGCAACTGTATTTCGAGCAAATTCTTCAAAAGCCTTAGCTAAAGGAGTATTTTCTTGCAAAGCAGCTGGTCTACCTACATCACCAGATTCTCTAATACTTTGAATTAAAGGTATTTCTCCAAGTAATGGAGTATCTGTTTTTTCTGCTAGATATTTTACTCCTTCTTTCCCGAAGATATAATATTTATTCTCAGGAAGTTCTGCAGGGGTAAAATAAGCCATATTTTCAACCAATCCTAACACTGGCACATTGATAGTTTCTTGCCTAAACATAGCTATTCCTTTTCGGGCATCGGCAAGGGCTACATTCTGAGGAGTACTAACAACAACAGCTCCTGTGATAGGAAGTGCCTGCATAATGCTCAAATGAATATCTCCCGTTCCTGGAGGAAGGTCTATTAGAAGAAAATCTAAATCTCCCCAACTTGCATCAAAAATCATTTGATTAAGAGCTTTTGCTGCCATTGGTCCTCGCCAAATAACCGCTTGGTCTGGATGCGTAAAAAAGCCTATGGAAAGAACCTTAACTCCATAATTTTCAACAGGTTTCATTTTTGACACCCCATCTACTGTTATAGAAAGAGGCTTTTGGTCTTGAACATCAAACATCATAGGTATAGAAGGACCGTAAATGTCCGCATCAAGAACCCCTACTCGGAATCCCATTTTTCGTAATGCAATGGCTAAATTTGCAGTAATTGTAGATTTTCCAACGCCACCTTTACCAGAAGCAACCGCTATAATATTACGTATTCCGTCTATGGGTTTTCCTTTAATTTCTGGTTTAGAAGGTTCAGGCGCATTTACGGTTACATTCACTTTTACTTTTGCTTTTTCGTAAATTTCTGCGTGAATTGCACGCATTATTTCTACTTCAATTTTCTTTTTTGCTTGTAAAGTTGGATTATTAATGGTAACATCTATAACAATTTCATCTCCAAAAATAACAATATTTTTAACCACTTCTGCATCAATAAGATTTCCTCCTTCTCCTGGTGAAGTGATTTTTTTTAATGCTTCAATAACTTGTTGTTTCTCTATTTTTATCATTGTACGATTTACTTTTAATATTTTGCAAAAATACAAAAAATATTTTATTCAGAAATTGAAGTTATTAAAAAAGCGACCTAAAAGGTCGCTTTTTTAGTATAAAATGATAAGATTATCTATTATCATTGATGTTTCTACTTATTTTATCATTGGCATCTATTTCTGCTTGAGGAACCAATAAGTAAAATCTTTTATCATTGGCTAATATAGGATTAGTTGATAAATTAACGTTATGCCAAGAATCTCTTGTTATTCCTTTTTGTAAGCGTTTAGCATCATACCATTCTACACCTATTTCTCCATAAAGCTCTTTTCTTCGTTCTAGTAAAATCTCATCTAACAATGCTGTTCCTGTATTAGCAGATTGAGTGGCACTAGCATCTCTATTTTTTTGCAAGGCGTAAAGTAAAGTATGTGCATCGGTTTCACTTCCTGTATGATATAATCCTTCTGCTGCTATAAGAATCATTTCTGGAACTCTGATTAGAGGAGCGTGAGCATCAAAAGAAAATGCAAATTTTCTAGTATAATACTGTTGAAAATCAGTTTTATTTGTTTGTCCAAATAATTTTCCTTGTTTTTTTGTCCCTACACCTCCGCGTACATCGGTAGAAGAAAATGATTGCACCAATGTTTTATTTACAAAAGTATTTTTGTAGGCTGCCACTTCGTGTTCTGTGAAAACACTTGGGGCAAACCAATAATAAGTAGATTGAGTAGAACTTTGAGGAATAGCCAAAATCCATTCTTTACCTTCATCCATATTATTAAATCCATTTTTATAAACTTCTGGGCTAAGTAAAGTTGTAACATCTGCTACTTCTCCATAGGATTTTTTAGCATAGTCTATTGCTTTTGTCCAATGAGCTTTTTCCTCAGTAGTAGAACCTTTACCTCCCATTACTTGATGAACTCTTGCGGCTAAAGCATAAGTAACTTGTTTATTAAAATAAGATTTATTTATACGCTCTTGACTACCTATTTCAATTGCTTTTTCAATATCTTTTAAGATAAATGCGTATAATTCTTCTTGAGTACTTAGCGGGTTACCTGCTTGCTTATTTGCTTCTGTATAAATAGGAGGAGCAAAAAGTTTTGTATTATAAGTATAAGTGTGTTGAAACTCTAAACTTAACTCAAAGTAAAGATAAGCTCGCATAGTATAAGCCTGCCCTAAGAGCTGATTTTTAACAGCTGTTGAAATTGTAGTTGCTTTTTCAACTCCATCTATTTCATCATTTATTTTTCCTATAAGAGAATAAAGATAATCCCAAGAAAAAGAAGATCTTGAAGTATTAGGGTCTCTATTATCATGCTCATAATCTTTTGTAAACCAGTTATTTCGAACCATAAAATCATTACCTTTAACTGTTCTAGCAAAATAAAGAGATGTTATATTCCCTGTATCTGTTCTACTATATTGAAGACGCATAGAGCGTAATATGCCGGCCATATTTGCCCAAGCACCTTCAGAAGAACCAAAAGCTGTTTCTCTGGAAACTGATGAAGTGGGTTTTGGCTCATTCAAAAAATCTTTACTACAAGATACTAGCCCTATAGTAGCAAATAATGTTGTATATAATATATTTTTTTTCATTGTAATACGATTTTAAAAAGATAATGTTACCCCTAATGATACTGTTTTTACTCCATAAGAACGGCTGTCTGTAGTTCCGCCTATACCTTGTTCTGGCTCAATACCATCGTGAGACTGCCAAGTCCAAAGGTTATCTCCTTGTATGAAAACTCTTAGGTTACTAGCTCCTATACTTTGTATTGTCTCTTGTGGCACGTTGTACCCCAAAGATAATGCTTTCAAACGAACATAGTCATTATTGAATAAAAATCTAGTAGATAATCTAGAATTATTATTATTGACAGTGGTATTTAAAGGAACATCTGTATAACGATTATTAGGAGTCCAAGCATTTTTGATATTTACAGATTGTTGGCGTCCTGCTGAAGAGAAACCTCCCATCAATTCTGCATAGCTATAATCATAAACTTTTGAACCAAAACTGAAATTGAATAAAATATTCATATCAAAGTTTCCTATTTTAACATAGTTTGTAAATCCTCCTGTAAAATCAGGTAAAGAACTTCCTACATATTCTTTATTTTCTTCTTTACTAGCCACACTATAGTCTGAAGTTACACCATCTTTGGTTTTCCATAATGGTAAACCATTATCTGGATTAACCCCTGCCCAAACAGGCATAAAGAAATCATATAAAGAACGACCTACTTCCCAACGTTTAGAACCATTAATAAAAGACTTTTGAGTAAGTTCTGTTATTCTATTTTTAATGAAAGACAAGTTTAAATTAGTTCTCCAGAAAATTTTATCTTTTCGGATATTTACAGAATTTAAATCAATCTCCCATCCGTAGTTTTTGATACTTCCCACGTTGGTTAGTATTGATTTATTACCTGTTGACCCAGGTATAGGTTTTTTATAAATCAAGTCAATAGATGCTTTTTCAAAATATTCTACACTACCTGAAAAACGACTTTTGAAAAACGCAAAATCTAAACCTATATTGGCTGAACCTGTTTTTTCCCAAGTAATGTTATAATCGTGAAGAGCTCCTAAACGAATTCCTGATTCATTTAATTGAGAAGCATCTGTTGTGTTATAATCATTCAAGTAAGGGAAATAAGAATCCATTGATTTATTTCCTAATTCTCCATAAGATGCTCTAAGTTTCAAATTATTTATAAAATGCAATTTTTTGAAGAATTCTTCTCTACTAATAATCCAAGAAGCACCCACAGAATAGAAATTACCCCAACGATTTTCAGGAGCAAAACGGCTTGAACCATCTGTACGGAAAGACCCTTCTAGGAAATATCTATCATCATAGTTATAAGCTAATCTTCCTAAATAACTTACCAATCTTTCTTGATTTACATACCCTCCTACTGATTCTGGTTTGATAGCACCATTAAGCACTTTTACATTAGGTAAAAATCCTGTTCCTTGTGCATCAAAAGCATCAAAAGTATATTGATATGCTTCAAAAATTCCTTGTGCATTAACTCCGTGTTTTCCAAAATTTTTATTAAAATCTAATAAATTTGAAAAGTTCAAAGAGCGTGTTTGGTTACGTGTTTGAGAAACTCGCCCTTTAACGTTAGCTGCTGCTCCGTATTTGTAATGTGTATATTCATCTTTGTTATAGAAATATTGCTCATATCCTAATTGAGTTTTAAAAGACAAATAATCTGTAAATAAAACTTCAGCATAACCATTAGCTATGATATTATAACGATTTCTAAGGTCTTTATTATTGTATAATGACCCTAACGCATTTCCATTAGAAAGAACTGGACGAGCTTGGTTTAGTCCATTTCCATAGTTACCATAGTCATAGATTTTTTGTCCCGCTTCATCATATATATAATTTCCACTTGCATCTCTTAGAAAAACAGGATAAATACTTGCTACAGAGTAAATCCATTGTCCTGTATTTTCATTTCCATTCCCTGATTGTAAAGGATAATTTTGTTGTGTAGTATTATAAGATGTTTTTACCCCAACATTAAGCCATTTTTGCAATCTTGAATCAACATTCACACGAAGACCAATTCTTTCAAAAGAAGAAGTTTTTACACTTCCGTCCATTTTCAAATAATCTACTCCAAAGAAATATTTCGTATCTTCACTTCCTCCACTAACATCAAAACGATATTCTTGTTTGAAACCAGCTCGGTTTAATAGTTCTTTTTCCCAATCTGTATCCCATAAAAGGCTAGCTCCATTAACTACTTCCCCATTTGTACCGATAGGGTTTGTTACATTGTAAGGATTATAACCTAATCTAGTAATCAAAGTATTAGTTGCTGTTTGAGAAGCAGCTGCTTCACTTTGATTGTCTGAATACATTGCCTTATTGCGTATAGCTTGCCAAGTATATTTCATAAACTCTTCAGCTCGCAATGTTTGATGCAATTTTACAGAAGGCTCAGAATAACCTGCTAATGTGGTAAAATTAAAAGTAGGTTTAGTATTTAACTTACCAGATTTTGTAGTTATTAATATAACTCCATTCGCAGCACGAGAACCATATAAAGATGTAGAAGACGCATCTTTCAATACAGTCATTGACTCTACTTGGTCTTGTGATATGTTATTGATATTTCCATTAAAAGGAACTCCATCCAAAATAATCAATGGCGAAGTAGAAGCATTTATAGACCCTACTCCTCGTATAAATATACTAGGATTATCACCTGGTTGCCCACCAGAAGAAATAATATTCACCCCCGTTGTAGACCCTTGTAAAGCACTTACAACACTTGGCGCTTGTTGTTTTTGTAACACATCTTTATCAATAGTTGTTACAGCCCCAACAATTGCTTCTTTCTTCTGCTTACCATAGGCTACTACAACTACTCCTTCTATTTGTTGGACTTCAGTTTTTAGTACAATATTCAATTTCGTATTATTACCTACCTTTACCTCTTGGTCTTCAAAACCTATTGCTGTAAAAATAAGAATATCACCTGGTCTAGCTTGTATAGAATAACGTCCATCAAGCTCCGTTGCCACTCCGTGAGAAGTACCTTTCAAGATTACAGTAGCCAACGGCACAGGCTCCCCAGTATCATCTTTCACAACCCCAGATATAGTTTTCTGAGCGAAAGAGAATTGTAATGCACAAAAAAATAGCATTACCACATAAACAAGTTTCAGTCTCATACTTTAGTGTTTTATATTAGATCTGTCTCTTATACACATCTCCGAGCCCACGAGA
>CALFOY010000367.1 GCA_937919265.1 uncultured Capnocytophaga sp.
GTTTAATTTTGGGCGCAGAATAGAAATTTATGAAATACTAAATTTTTACGAAAAATAGAAGAACTATCTGATAATTAATATTATATAGAAATGAAAAATATTATAAAGGACTTAGAAAAAGCAGGCTGGAATAGTAATAAAGGAGCAAATTTAAATGATATAGGTATAGCTCAGAAGCAATTACATATTACATTTCCAGAAGATTATTTAGAGTTTTAAAATGGAGTAATGGTGGGGAGAGGGATATATAGGGGAAAACTATATTTCATTTTGGAAGGTAGAAGATTTAGCTGCACTAAATGCAGAATACCAAATTCAGAAATATCTATCTGAAAAGTTTTTAGGTATTGGTACTGATGGAGGAGGAATTTGTTATGGCTTTTGTTTGGAAAAAGAATTTGCTATTTTCAAATGTTCTTTGGGAGATTTAGATATCAAGGAAATAACTATTGTTGCTAATTCCATAAAAGACTTATTTTGTAGAGCCTCAGTAGCAGAATTATAAAAAAGATAACCCAAACAAATATTAGGTAATGACAAGTGATTTTAAAAATAAAGTAGATTTCTATCTTTCTTCAGAAGTAGGTAGGCTTTTTATTCGCTATAAGAATGAAGCTAAAGATATTGATTATACAGAGAAAGAATTGGGTATTACAATAGATGATGCTCTCAAATATGTACTATTGACCTATGGAGGGGCATACATAGGGGTAGATTTGTTACCTTGCTCTAAAGATCCTAATAATAAAAATCAAGAGACCATTTTAGATTATACAAAATCTATAAGAGACTATTATAAAGAGATAAATGTTTGCCATAGTATCCAATCAGGATATGTTATATCCATAGAGGGAAATGGGGATATTATCTTTATAGATTCAGAGAACAAAGTAAAAACATTCTATCACGATACTAATGAAGAAGAACTTTTAGCAAAGGACTTCGAATCCTTTATCATAGATTTGATATAGTGAAATATTGTATTTTAAGTTGTTAATTAAAAGGAGCTTATCAACTAATGGGAATCTATACCCATATACAAGTTGAAAAAAGAATTATTGAAAAATTATAACATCCCTAAAGAAAATGAAACTGAAACAAGCAACTATTTATATGTTGAAAGCTATTTTATTCGAAGTTTTAGCAATGCTTATAACAGCTTCTTCAATATTAAGTTTGATTTTAAATCTAAATATATTAAATAGTTTATATTCTTTTTTAGAAGAATTTTTTATAGTAGGAATTTTAGGGAGCATTCCTGTCATTTTATTTATTTTTTGGTTTGGACAAACAACAGAATTTCCTAGAAACGAAAGTAAAATTTCATATATTTTTTTAGGTATTTCCTTGATGTTTTTTCTTCTGTTAATAGGTGTGATAACAGGAAATTTGATTAAAGAAAATGGTAATGAAATGATGAATGCTATTTTATCTTTTTTTGTTTTTGGAGGCATACAAACCACAATGATTGGAGTGTGGCTAGGGGTGAAATTAAACAAAATCAAATCATTATAAAATTATTTCTGGTTATGAAAAAAATAGTATATTTGCGCTCTCAAATAAATGCTTGAAAATAATGAATTTAGCTCAATACACAAAAGAATTTAGATATAATTTGCGGCTTGCAATGCCTATTATTTTATCAATGTTGGGGCATACTTTGGTTGGTGTCATAGATAATGCAATGGTAGGGAAAATAGGTACAACAGAGCTTGCTGCGGTTTCCTTAGGGAATAGTTATATTTTTTTGGTACTTTCCTTTGGTATTGGTTTTTCAACTGTGATTACGACATTAACAGCCGAAGCTCATAAAATGAATAATTTCAAGTGGGGAAAATCTATTCTAAAACACGGAATTCTTATCAATGTTCTGATGTCTTTATTCTTGATAGGACTTCTTTTCTTTTCAGAAACTCTAATGCGAATAACAAAACAGCCTGAAAATGTAATTACTCTTGCTATTCCTTATATAAATTTGGTAGCCATTTCGTTGATTCCTGTAATGTTTTTTCAGTCTTTTAAGCAATTTTCAGATGGTTTTTCTTTAACGAAATATTCACTTTATGTAACAATAATCGGAAATATAGTAAATGTAATTTTGAATTATTTATTCATTTATGGTAATTTTGGTTGCCCTAAATTGGGTATTTTAGGAGCAGGGATAGGTACTTTGGCTTCACGATTTATTATGCCTTTTTTTCTTTGGTATTTTCTTTATAAAGATAAAAGAACTTCGGGTTATGTTGTTGGTTTTAAGTGGAATAGTTTGCATAAAGAAACTATTAAAAAACTAATAAACCTTGGAGTTCCTTCCGGATTACAAATGATTTTTGAGGCAGGTGTTTTTATTGTAGCCATTTGGATAAGTGGAAAATTGGGTACAAACTATCAAGCCTCAAACCAAATAGCTCTAAGCCTTGCGAGTATGACTTTTATGATTTCAGCAGGAATGAGTACAGTGGCTATGATTCGAGTAGGAAATTATAAAGGGTTGAATGATTATATAAACCTAAGAAGAGTCGCTTTTTCTATTTTTTTATTTGTCCTAATTAGTCAAATATTTTTAGCTTTGCTTATCTTTTCTTTAAAAGATATTTTACCTATATTATTCCTTGATAGTGAGAATCTTACTACAATACAAAATGTTAATTTTGTTATTGAAGACGCCTCAAAATTATTACTCATTGCAGGTATTTTTCAAATAGCAGACGGTTTGCAAGTTGTAGCATTGGGAGCTCTACGAGGGCTTCAAGATGTGAAAATTCCAATGATTTTTACATTTATATCTTATTGGTTAATAGCTTTTCCAGTAAGTTATATTTTAGGTATTTATACAGATTTGAAAACCTCAGGTATTTGGATAGGTTTACTTTTAGGGCTTACTTTTGCCGCAATAATGTTAGTAATGCGATTTGTTTTATTATCAAAAAAATTAATTTTAATACATCATAAAAATATTTAAAAATGTCAGAATTTCCAAAATTTTTATTAGGGGATAATACCGATTATCCAGATGCGATATTTGTTATCCATACAGAATTTCCTCGTTTTATTATAAATCTTGAAAATGATGAGGTGGAATGGTTAGAAGAATTTGATGAAGAAGACCAAAAAGAACTTGAAAATCAGGCTCAAAATCTCATTGAGGAAGCTCAATCTTTTTATGATAGAGAAATAAGTAGATACGAATAATGATAGAATATTTAAACCAAATAGACCAAGATTGGGTGGTTTTTCTAAATAATTTAGGCTCAGATACTTGGGATAGTTTTTGGCTGTTTATTACGGATAAATGGGCTTCAATACCATTATATATTTTTTTATTGGGCTTGTGTATTTATACAAAAAAATGGAAAAAAACCTTGCTTATTTTACTTTGTATAGCTTTGCTTATTCTTTGTACAGACCAGCTTGCAAGATGTTTTAAATATGGATTTGAGCGCCTACGACCTTGTCATAATGATTTGATAAATAGTCAATTAAGAATTCTACGTTGTGGAGGGAAATTTGGTTTTTTCTCGGCTCATGCGTGTAGTACTTTTGCTGTGGCTACATTTTTTAGTTTTCTTTTTAAGGATAAATATCGCAAATTGGGGTATTTTTTATTCTTTTGGGCGGTAATTATTTCATATAGCCGTATTTATTTAGCGGTACATTATCCTTTTGATGTGTTAGTGGGGCTTATATTTGGTTGCTTTCTTGGATATTTATTCTTTTTACTTTATAAAAAAATATCTCAAAAAAAGATTTTTCAATAAAAAATATCCGTTATGTATTTAGCTATCTTTTGTTAAAGATGAAATACATAACGGATTATAAGAATTATTTCTTCACAACTTTTTTGAAATATTCACATTCTTTTATTACTTCTTTATAATATTGAGTATTAGGATATTTCTTCAATTCTTGAAAACCTTTCCAATTTCTAAAAGCTTTATTTTCATCAGCTTCATTCTCTCCTTTATAGTAATATTCTTCATTGTAATACTCATTTCGTTCCACTTTGGCTAACATATAAGCTATTTTCGCTTTTTGTTCATCTGTTTGGGTATTTTTTTGAGCCAAAAGATAATATTTTTTAGCATTTTCCATACTAAGAAGCGTACTATAATGATCTTTACTTATAATATAGCTATATTCATTAATGATTTTATTGTAATAAAATGCTCTAATACTTCCAAAATAAGACGCATTGTAGAAAGCATTACCAAGAAGAAGGGCATTGTTGTAAACATCTTTGCCTTGTTTAATATTTTCTTGCATTTCCTTTATTTTTTTTAGGAAAGAGAGTTTTGTATATTTTACTTTCTGTTTTATAGCGTGTTCGCAATCATTACAATCTTTAATTTTTCCATTGAAAGGATTTGCAGGAAGTTCTGTGTCAGATAATTTTATTTTTTTTGTTATATATCCGTCCAAATCATATATTTTAATATCTTCCAAAGGTGTTTTTTCAAGAGTGGCAATAGCTTCGTCTATTTTATCTTCATAAAAAAGATAAATGCTACGACTTTCATAAATATCTCCCAAAGAAAAATTATAATATTTAGCCCAAAAAGATTCCCAAGGGGTTTTATCTTTTTTTAGTAAAAAATTTTCCATAGCTAAAGATGAATTATTATTCTTAAAAAAACCTTTTTCTGGGTTAGTAATTTCAGCCATTAAAGTATTTTTTTCAGTCTCATAAAGTGCTGAAATATATTTTCTTATGAAAGCAAAAGTATAATTGTATCTTAATGTATTATCTTGATTGGAGGGGTAAGATTCATCATATAAATTATTCCAAAGCCATTCTAATTTTTTTAATAATTTATCTTCAGAAGAATTGTCTATTTTTTGAATGCTAGATACGTCATTAAAAACTTCCAATAAAAGCGCTTGATTTTTTTGATTTGCATTTTTTGCTTGATTTTCAGCTTTTTTCAGGAAAAAATCAGCTTCTGAATATTCATTCTTAAAAGTAGAAACATATCCAGCAGCAACATTCCACAAAAAAGGATTTGCAGTTTTACCTTCTTTAGCGGTTTTTAAAATCCAATCTGTGTTAAAATTTTTAGTAATAATATCTTTTGTGAATTTACGATATGCTTTTATAGAATTAATATTCTCCATATCATAGCTAAAAACATTAGTTTTACTTTCTATTTTGTTAATATATCTAGTCAATAAGAAATCAATATGAGGAGATTGGCTATTAATAGATAATATTTTTTGCATAGCATTCACTTCACTAGTATAATAGCCTTGTAAAGCCCATAAAGCGCATTGCTCATCAGGAGGTAGGGTAGAGGCTATCTTGTTTATTTCGTTGTCAGTCAGTGGTTTATATTCAAATATTGTGCTTTGAATAAGTTGAGGTTCAGTATTGAAGAGCTTAGCCAAAACGGCATTGGCTTTAGCATAATTTTTCTGAGCAATGTAAGCTCCTGCAACATAGTGTAACGCTCTGTAATACAAACTATTTTTAGGCTGAATATTTTGTGTTTCATTAAAAAAAGAAATAACAGAGCTACGATTATTGGAGTAAAATTTTAGTCTGACTAATTGAAACCAAATTCTATTAGCGAAAAAAGAATCATTTTCTTGGATAGAATTGTATAATTTTTCAACTTTATTAATTTCATTTTGTTGAGTAGTTTCTATTTTTCTGTTTTCATAGTCCCAAGGGTCATATGTTGCATTAGTAATATGTTCATTACCTCTTGCAATTCTTAGAAAAGTGAAGAAGTTTTGTACTTTTTGGTTAGAATTAGAGGGTGAATATTGAGACAAACGAACTCGATTTTTGTCAGAAGAAGCGTTATATTTAGAGATATCAGCCAAAGCAGATTCTTTATCATACATAAAATATTTAATAGCTTTTTGAGATAAATTTTTTCCAAGATAATTTTCCCAATCGCTAATATCTTTATTCTCATAATCGTAACTTTCTCTATCAATGTAAGAATTGTTATAGAAGAGAAAAGCATCGTCATAAAAAAGAGGAGTGTAAGTGTTTGTATTTGAGGCTATTTCTGGTGAAAATATTGAGTTATAGTAATACCCCCAATCTGAGGCGCAAGCATAAAGATAAGCTTGATAGCCTACAAATGAGATAAAACAACACTTAACGAAGGTTCTTAAAAAATTTATTTTCATAATTGATAATATTTTTATTTAAATCGTATAGAATAATTTCTTTTGGTGATTTTTTTATATTTTTGAGTATATCATTTTTCATAGTAAGTAGTTCATTTTCAGATATTTCTTCAATCTTGATAATGTCTCCTTTTTGCCAAATACGTCCTTTATAATTGACTTGTTTGGTTACCAAAAAAATATTATTCTCACCTATTTGCTCTATTCCTTTTATTGTTTTAATTTCTTTTGAAGTAAGTCCAGCTACCAAATTAACAACTTCTCCTCCAATAGAATGCACGCCCCAACTGAATAAAGGAAGAGCTATATTTAGTTCCAAAGGATAATTTTTTAAACTGGAGAGATATTGTTTGGCAGTTTCTCTATCATAAATAGAATTTTTGCCAATTGCAGAAATATTTCCCATATTATAATACATTAAAACTCCATAATTAACAGGAGGAACACCTGTTGTAGAAAAATATTTTATCTGATGTAGTCGTATGGTAGCAGATAATGAATAGGAATTATTTTCCTTAAAAAAATTAATAAATTCAAAGTATTTTTCTTTACTTTTCAGTGTCCAATCACAATCAAATTGAATTTCATTGACAGAAATATCATAAGTTTTGTTAATTTGCTTAATGTATTTATCAATTTGTTGTGCAAGAAATTCAGAAGATACATTATTTTCTAAAAAAACTTCATTTTTTATGTAAATAACAGGAATTATCTCATATTTTTTATAGTCATTTTCCTGAAATTCAATAGGAGCAATAGGTATAGGTTTATTATCTTTCAGACCTATATCACAATAACGAACGTATAATTTTTGAATTGTATTTTCTGAAAGGAAATTCTTTTCTTCAATAGAAAAATTAAGATTTGTTTTCCAATAATAAACGCTTAAATCAATATTTTTTGTTTCTTTATGGCAAGATATAATTAAAAATAAAGATATGAATAAGATTATTTTTTTCATTTTGTAAGTAAAGAAACTAAATTTTCGTGAAAAATATCAGCATATTCTTTTATTATATTTTTTCCGAAATAAGGCTCTTCATCAATACGTCCAATTATAGGAATATTTGTGTATTCTTTTATCCAATTTTCAGTAGAAAGATGTTGTTTTCCGCTAAAAATGATACCAGAAACAGAAATATTTCTATTTTTTAGAGCTTCAATGCTTAAAATAGTATGATTAATACTTCCTAAATAGTGTCTAGAAACTAAAATAACCTTGTCAGAAGGTAGAATAAGGTCTATTATTGAATTTTTTTTATTCAAAGGAACGAAAAGACCTCCAGCACCTTCAATAACTAAATTGTTTTTTGTTTCAGGACGAATAATTTTATCCATTTCTATGGTAATATTTTCTAATTCAGCAGAAAAATGTGGACTTGCAGGGAAATGAAATCCATATGCATTTTGGAAAAATTGTGTCTCTGTATTACTAATAAGTTGTTGAACTTTCATCGTGTCAGAATTTTCTAATTCGCCAGACTGAATGGGTTTCCAATAGTCTGCTTTAAGAGATTCTACTACGATTGCCGAAGAAATTGTTTTTCCTACTTCGGTAGAAATTCCTGTAATAAAAATGTGGTTTTGCATTTATTAAAAATTATTTTTGTAAGTAAGTGTTAATTATAATATCAAAATATTTTGTATCGTAAGTGCCTTTCATTGAGTAAAATAAATCTTTTCTTTCTTTTTTGTTTTCAGGCAGAGATAATAAGTGCAAATCATTGTCTAAGATTTGCCAAATCAGTTCTGTACAATACATTTGTGAGGGTTCATCTATAATTCCATATTTGTCAAAAGGAATTTTTTTTGTAAGATAATATTTTGCTTGTGCTACAATTTGTTTGCCTTGTTGTTTTGTAATATTTTTCGTACGAACAACTAAAATTTTATTAGGTACGGAATATTTTAGAAAGTCTGAAAGTGATTGCTCTTGTATGCCATCAATATCACTAGCATCAGAAGAAAGAGAGTGAATAATGTACCATTCTTTGTTTTTTAAAAATAAAATTCCAGAATGTGTAACATCAAAAATAGAATCATTAAGTTTTTCAGCTATTATATCACTAAAAAAGCCATAACCTCGCCTGAGTATAATATCTCCCTCTTGTAATTGAGTAAGTTCTGTTTTTGTAAGTCTTGTAATAGATTGATTTTGAGCGACTAATTTATTTTCTTGTTTTCTGTCAATCCAAAAGAAAAAATGGAAAGATAGCCATATAAAAAATAAAAAAATCCCAAAAAATAATCCAAATTTTAGTATTTTTTGTTTCATTTTTTAGGATTTTTTTAAAATAGTTTTATTTTTCAGGAACATTCAAAGGAATGTTAGTTTCTTCAATTTCATCAGGAAGTTCCTCTTGTCCTGAAATAGTATCATTAAAATGGTAATGCCCTTCTTCACCATGATCGTGGTCATGATCGTGTCCGTGTCCAGATTCTTTTCCAGATTCTTTTCCAATAGATACTTTCCATTTACCATCAATCTTTTTCAGATTCATTTTCATTTCTTCCTTTTTGTCATCAAGAGTGTAAGTTACTTCGGCAGTATCATCTTTAATATCTGTTTTGATGATATTAACTTTAATTTTTGAAGCATTATTTTCTTTAACTCCTTCTGGCATATTAGCAAGAATTTCAAGTAGCTTTGCTGTGGATTCATCACAATAATTTTTAGCTTCTTTAAAATTACCAGAATTAATAGATTCTAAAAATTTTATGGTTATAACTTCTGGCGAATTAGAGTTATTACAAGCTACAAAAAATATAGCTAATAAAAATATAAGTAAACTTTTTCTCATAAAAATAATTAAATAAGAGCTAAAATATCTCGTGCAATTTGTAATTCTTCATTCGTTGCAACAATTACAATTTTTACTTTACTATCAGCTGTTTGTATTTCAAC
This sequence comes from uncultured Capnocytophaga sp., assembly GCA_937919265.1. Classification (GTDB taxonomy): domain Bacteria; phylum Bacteroidota; class Bacteroidia; order Flavobacteriales; family Flavobacteriaceae; genus Capnocytophaga. The sequence continues at coordinate 9,044 of CALFOY010000367.1, forward strand.
GATATCATCTGGTCTAGAAAGTTCTTTGTTTTTAGTTTCATCAATTTTGATTCCAAAAAACTCTAAATTTTTACAAACTAAACTACGAACAAGAGGAGAATTTTCTCCTATTCCAGCAGTAAAAATAAGAGTATCTACTCCGTTAAGAGCAGCAGCATATGCACCAATATATTTTTGGATACGATAAGCATACATATCAAAACAAAGAATGCCATTTGTGTCATTTTTATCAAAAAGAGCCTCTACATCTCTAGCGTCAGAGCTTCCTGAAATACCTTTCATTCCACTTTCTTTGTTTAAAATATTATTAATTTCAGATAAAGAATGCCCTTTATCAGCCAAATAGAAAATAGCAGCACTATCAATATCCCCAGAGCGAGTTCCCATCATCAAACCTTCATTAGGACCAAATCCCATTGAGGTATCTATACTATGTCCTTGCTCATTAACAGCAGCCATACTAGCTCCATTTCCTAAATGGATAGTAATATTTTTTAGATGAGGATTATTAAAATAACGTCTTGTTCTACCATCTACATATTTATGGCTAATTCCGTGAAAACCATATACTCTAACTTGGTCTTCAGTATAGAAATGATTTGGAATAGCATACCTGAAAGCTTTTTCAGGTAAAGTTTGATGGAAAGAAGTATCAAAAATAGCAAAGTTTTCTGCATTGCTAAAAGTTTTTTCAGCAGCCTCAATACCAGCAATATTAGCAGGGTTATGTAAAGGAGCAAGTGGAATAAGAGCACGAAGTTCTTCCATCATTTCAGGTGTAATTTTTTGAGAAGTGCTAAATTTTTCTCCACCGTGAACCACTCTGTGTCCAATATATTTTATTTCATTGGTATTTTTAATAACGCCTACTTTTTCATCAGTTAGGTAGTTAGCCATTTCCTTAAAAGCAGCTTCGTGGTTAGGAAAATGAACTTCTTTGGAAACTTTTTGTTTCACGCCATTTTCCCAATATTCGTGAGTGATTTTGCTTTGTGCTTGCCCAATTCTTTCAGCTAAGCCTTTTGCTAATACACTTTCATTATCCATTTCAAGGAGTTGATATTTGAATGAAGAACTCCCTCCGTTGATTACAAGTATTTTCATCTAAAATAATTTTAAATTAATTAAAAAGGAAGCCCATCATCTTCCATATCATTTGCTGTTCCATTATAAGGCTCAAAATGAGCTGCTGCTGTTGGTTGTGGAACAGGAGCAGGTTGCTGGTATTGATTTTGAGTAAATTGCTGTTGTTGTTGAGGTTGTGAGGGTTGAGTATATTGTATTCCTTCGATTCTCCAACCTTGAAGGGTGTTGAAGTATTTAGTCTCTCCTTGAGGGTTTATCCATTCTCTTCCTCGAATATTAAAAGAAATTTTCACTAATTGATTTACTTGAAAATTATCTAAAATATAGCAATTATCCTGTGTAAAATCAAAGATAATAGACTGCGGATATTGTTCTTCCGTAACAATAACAACTTCTCTCTTTTGGAAGCCATTTTGCCCAAAAGTCTGTGTCTGCCCAATAAATTTTATACGACCTTGTATTTCCATAAGCTAATAAATTTTTCGTTAATAAAAAATAATAAATTGACTATCAGAAAATTATTAGGTTTTCTGAGAATCAAATGAAAAATGTTTTTTCGTTGCAAAAGTAATAAAAATATTTCAAACAAAAATTTTTTTCATAAAAATATCTATTCACATTGAATAAATCAAAAAATAATATTCTAACTATTTGATATTATTGATGATAAGTGTGTTTTTTTTGTGCCTAAAATAAAAAAATATTCTAAAAAGAATGTTTTATCCATTTTAATAAAAAATAAACGTATTATTATGCTTCCAAATACTTAATTTTTTGTAACTTTGCTAAAATTTTAAAAGATATACTAGAAAATTTAAATAAACAAAATAATATTATAAAACATTGAATATTAATAATATAAAATATTATTTTATGGAATACAGAATTGAAAAAGACACAATGGGCGAGGTAAAAGTACCTGCTGACAAACTATGGGGAGCACAAACAGAACGCTCTCGAAACAATTTTAAAATAGGTCCAGAAGCTTCTATGCCTCAGGAGGTTATTTATGGTTTTGCTTACCTTAAAAAAGCAGCAGCTTATGCCAATTATGAATTGGGTGTACTTTCTGTTGAAAAAAGAGATTTAATAGCTAAAGTATGTGATGAGATTTTGGAAGGAAAACTAGACGCTCAGTTTCCATTAGTAATTTGGCAAACAGGCTCTGGTACTCAGTCAAATATGAATGTAAATGAGGTTATAGCCAATAGAGCACATCAGCTAGCTGGAAAAAAAATAGGTGAGGGAGAAAAAACTCTTCAACCAAATGATGATGTTAATAAGTCTCAATCTTCAAATGATACTTACCCAACAGGAATGCACATTGCAGCATATAAAATGGTTGTAGAAACCACTATTCCTGGTGTTGAAAAATTATATAAAACATTAAAGAAAAAATCTGAAGATTTTAAAAATGTAGTAAAAATTGGACGTACTCACTTAATGGACGCAACGCCTCTTACATTAGGACAAGAATTTTCAGGTTATGCTTCTCAATTAGAGCACGGGCTTCGAGCTTTGAAAAATACATTGGCTCACCTTTCAGAGCTTGCATTAGGCGGAACAGCAGTAGGTACAGGTATTAATACTCCAAAAGGATATGATGTTGTTGTAGCTAAATATATAGCTGAATTTACAGGGCTTCCTTTTATTACTGCAGAGAATAAATTTGAGGCTCTTGCCGCTCACGATGCAATGGTTGAAACACACGGAGCTTTAAAACAAATAGCTGTTTCATTGAATAAAATAGCTAATGATATTCGTATGATGGCTTCTGGTCCTCGTAGTGGAATAGGAGAAATATTAATTCCTGCGAATGAACCAGGTAGTTCTATTATGCCTGGTAAAGTGAATCCAACTCAGTGTGAGGCAGTTACAATGGTTGCGGCTCAGGTAATGGGTAATGATGTTGCTATTGCTGTAGGTGCAACACAAGGGCATTATGAGTTGAACGTATTTAAACCGCTTATTTGTGCTAATTTCTTACAATCAGCAAGACTTTTAGGAGACGCTTGTATAAGTTTTGAAGAACATTGTGTAGCTGGTATAGAACCTAATGAAGCTCGTATTAAAGAATTAGTTAATAATAGCTTGATGTTAGTTACCGCTTTAAATACAAAAATAGGTTATTATAAAGCTGCTGAAATAGCTAATACTGCCCATAAGAATGGAACTACTTTACGTGAAGAAGCTATTCGATTAGGATATGTAACCCCAGAAGAGTTTGATGCTTGGGTAAAACCAGAAGATATGGTAGGAAGTTTAAAATAAAGTTTTTTCATTAATTATAATATATGCTATTAAAATATTTTATTTTGATAGCATATTTTTTTATTAATATACATAAAATTGATGGTTTTTAATACATAAAATAGTATTTTATAAAACAATAATTATCGAATAAATATTGTTAAAAATAATATTTTAAGAATCCAGAATAAAATGGCACGTATATTGCAGTAAAAGCTTTTCACAATAAATATTTTATATTTAAGATAAATAGAAAATAATGAATAAAAATTCAGTTTTAGGGTACGCTACCCTTATTATGATAATTTTTGGGATATCTCTTATCGCGTTAGGTATTTTCCGATATGAAGATATTGCAGGCTGGGGCTTTGGTGTGGCAGGTTTAGGCTTTTTAGCCATTGCTTGGGTCTTTGATTCTCTAAAAGGAAGAGTTTAATTTTTATAATATTTTACTGAAAATTAATAAGAACTAATAAATTAAAGAATGTATAAATTTCATACAATTCCAGAAGCATTTCAAATAAAACCTCTTCACTATACACATTATTTGATAGATGGAGAACTAAGAGACTGGAAAGGACAACAAGATGAAATATATTCAACTATTTCATCAACAGAAGATTATAAACCAACTTTGGTCGGTTCTGTTCCTCATTTAGGCAAAGATGAGGCTATTGAAGCACTTGAAGCTGCAAGCAATGCCTATGGAAGAGGTAAAGGTCTGTGGCCTACAATGCGTGTAATAGATAGAATTACAGCAATGGAGAAATTTACCAAAATAATGGAAACCAAAAAAGATGAAATCGTTAAGTTAATGATGTGGGAAATTGGTAAAAGTCTTCCAGAATCTGAAAAAGAATTTGACCGAACTATAGAATATATTTATAATACTATAGAGGAGTATAAACAATTGGATAGAGACTGTGCTAAATTTGAGAAAAAGGATGGTATTTATGCTCATATTCGTCGAGGACCTTTAGGAGTTGTTCTCTGTTTAGGGCCTTATAATTATCCTTTAAATGAGGCTTTTGCATTGCTTATTCCTGCCTTAATAATGGGAAATACCGCAATTTATAAACCACCAAAACACGGAGTTTTACTTTTGGCACCTTTATTAGAAGCCTTTCAACAAAGTTTTCCCAAAGGAGTAATTAATATCATTTTTGGTAGAGGAAGAGAAGTAGCTACACCTATTATGCAAAGTGGTAGAGTTAACGTTTTAGCTCTTATAGGTAATAGTCGCTCAGCAATTGCGTTACAAGATGCACACCCTAACAAAAATCGTCTTCGTTTAGTTCTAGGGCTTGAAGCTAAAAATCCGGCAGTGGTTTTAGCTGATGCTGATATCCCTTTATCTGTAAATGAGTGTCTTAGTGGTTCACTTTCTTTCAATGGTCAAAGATGTACAGCTTTAAAAATTATTTATGTACATAAAGATATCAAAGATGAATTTTTAACAGAATTTTGTAAAAAAGTAGATGCACTAAAATTTGGAAATCCTTGGGAAGATGGAGTAAAATTAACTCCTTTACCAGAGCCTAATAAACCAGATTATATTCAAGAACTTATTGATGATGCTTTATCTAAGGGAGCAAAAATTATCAATAAAAAAGGAGGAGAACGTACTGAAAATTATATTTTCCCAGCTGTTATTTTCCCAGTAACTCCTGATATGAGAGTTTATAAAGAAGAACAATTTGGTCCTATTGTTCCTATTCGAGTATTTTCTGATAAAGATGAAATCTGTCAGGAAGTTGCAGACTCTAATTATGGACAACAAATCAGTATTTTTGGTAAAAATATTAACGAATTAGCTCCACTTATTGATACAATGGTTAATTTAGTATGCCGAGTTAATATTAATAGTCAATGCCAACGAGGACCAGATATCTTCCCTTTCACGGGACGTAAAGATTCGGCTGTAAGTACATTGAGCGTTCAAGATGCTCTTCGAGCATTTTCTATTCGTACTTTTGTAGCTTCTAAAGATAATGAGTATAATAATCAAATTTTAGAAGAATTACTAAAAACAGGAGGTTCAAACTTTATTAGTACACATTATATTTTATAGAAATGATAAAAGATAGATTAGTTTATTTTATAAAAAAATCTATCTTTTTTATTTTTAATATAGATATTCTTTTATAATTTTTTGTATCTTTGCCTTATTGTAAAATAAAATCTGATGAAAAAAGAAGAAGAAAAAATAGAAAAACAAATAGCAGAATTACTTTTGCAAATTAATGCTATAAAATTAAGTCCTGAAAATCCTTTTACTTGGGCATCTGGCTGGAAATCACCTATTTATTGTGATAATAGAATTATTCTTTCTTATGTAAAAGCACGTCATCAAGTTGCCCAACAAATGGCAGAATACATAAAGCAAAATTATCCAACAGTAGAACTCATAGCAGGGGTAGCAACAGGAGCAATAGGTATCGGTATTTTAGTAGCAGAATTGCTTAATTTACCTTTTGTTTATGTTCGTCCTGAACCTAAAAAACACGGAAGACAAAACCAAATAGAAGGCTCTGTTTCTAAAAATCAAAAAACAGTAGTGATTGAAGACCTTATCAGTACAGGAATGAGTAGTATTAATGCCGTTAAAGCCTTGAGAGATAGTAGTTTAGATGTGTTGGGTATGGTAGCTATTTTTTCATATGCTTTTGATATTTCAAAAGAAAATTTTGAAAAAGAAAATGTAAAATTACATACACTTAGTAATTATCATTTCTTATTAGAAAAAGCAATAGAAATTGGATATATATCTGAAAAAGAATTAGATACGTTAAATCAATGGCGTATTTCACCTGATAAATGGAAACAATAATGAATTTAGAAACTCAAAAAATAAAAATTAGCCAAAATAATGTGGTTTTATTCGAAAAATTAGAAAAGCCAGATAATTTCAAAGAATTAATGCCAGATAATTTGGCTCAATTTACAGTCTTAGACGAAAAATCTTTCTCTTTTGCCTTGAAAGGAATGCCTGAAATTTTATTGGAAAGAAAAAATACAACTCCATATTCTGAGCTTATTTATGGAGCAAAAGAAGGGAAAATACCATTTAATTTATTTATAAAATTAACATTTATTTCTGAAACAGAAACGGAAGTTCAATTCGTTTTTAAAGGAGATTTTAACCCAATGATGGCAATGATGGTAAAGTCTCCAATAAGCAAACTTATTCAAACAATGGCTGAAAAAACGCAAAATTTATGATGAATTCTAAAAAAATAATGTTAATTTTCGGTCTTATTTCCGGAGGAATTTCTATTATTTTACATTTTATACAATATTATTTTAATTTTCAAATATCTGTAATAGAACGAATTATATTTGTTGTTTTGCCTGTTTTTTTTACTATTTTTGCTGTCTTTTTTGGAATATATTTCAGTAAAAAGACAGAATTTTCTCAAATGTTGAAAATAGGTTTAGGCATTTCTCTCATAGGGGCTATTATTACAGCTGTTTATTATGTTTTATTTCTAAAATATGGAGCTCCTACTGGGTATTTAGAACATTCAATGGAAATGCAATTGGCACAAATACAACAACAACAACCAGATATTTCATCAGAAGAATTATCTCAAATAAAAATGCAAATGAAAGAGAGTCAGACTTTTATGATGCAGTTTAATATGACTTTAATAAAAAATGTTTTTTTTGGTTTTTTTATTTCATTAGGTAGTTCTGCTATTTTGAAAATTATTCAAAAAAATAAATTATAAAAAATGCAAATTTCGGTTGTTATTCCTTTGTTTAATGAAGAAGAGTCTCTACCAGAACTTCATCTTTGGATAGTTTCAGTTATGAAAAAGAATCAATTTTCATATGAAATTATTTTTGTAGATGATGGTTCAAGGGATAATTCTTGGCAAATAATAGAGCAGATTTCTAAAGAAGATGCTAATGTAAAAGGAATTCGTTTTCAGAAAAATTTTGGAAAATCACAAGCTTTACATGCAGGTTTCGAAATAGCAAAAGGAGAGGTGGTTATAACAATGGATGCTGATTTACAGGATAGTCCAGATGAAATACCTGAACTTTATAAAATGATAATTCAGGAAAAATATGACCTTGTTTCAGGCTGGAAGAAAAAACGTTATGATCATAAATTAACAAAAAATTTACCTTCAAAACTTTTTAACTGGGCTGCACGTAAGGTTTCTGGACTTACTCTCCACGATTTTAATTGTGGTTTGAAAGCTTATCGAAGTGAGGTTATTAAAAATATTGATGTACACGGAGAGATGCATCGATATATTCCTGTTCTCGCTAAAAATGCTGGATATGAACGTATTACAGAAAAAATAGTTAAGCATCAGGCTAGAAAATATGGACAAACTAAATTTGGAATAGAACGATTTATAAATGGATTTTTAGATTTATTAACTATTTCTTTTTTTTCAAAATTTGGAAAAAGACCAATGCATTTATTTGGAGCTTTGGGAGTGTTAATGTTTTTTATTGGTTTTTGTTTTTCATTTTATTTAGGTGTTGATAAATTATTTATTAATCCACATAATCGATTGATTACCAATAGGCCAGAGTTTTATATTGCTTTAACAACAATGATAATTGGAACTCAATTTTTTTTAGCAGGCTTTTTGGCTGAGCTTATTTCTCGCTCCAAAGAACAGGAAAAAAGATATAAAATTAAAGAAAAAGTCAATACTTAAAAAATCTGTCTCTTATACACATCTCCGAGC
>CALFOY010000368.1 GCA_937919265.1 uncultured Capnocytophaga sp.
CCTCTTCGTCGGCAGCGTCAGATGTGTATAAGAGACAGCTACATATGTATTATATAGAGGGTTTTTACTATCCACTATTAAATTAACATTTTTTAATTTATTATCATAAATATTGATAGTAGGGGTTTTAAAATTTAGTTTAAAATCACCGTCATCAGCTGTTATTTTCCCTCGTATAAAAGTATTTTTCCCTAAGACTAATTCGGGCAAAAATATTTCTATAATTTTGTTATATATTTTAAAATCAAATGTTAAATATTGATTTTTTGAAACCTTAAAAGGTTTATAATTAGTATAAATACTTCCTATTGAATTTTGAAAAATTTTATTAATCTCTGCAAACTTAAATCTTCCTTGTACTTTCCCTGAAATAATATCAGGAGACTCAACCAATATTGTTCGAACATTACTACTATCTTTCTGTATATCAATAAAGAAATCTTCAAATTTATAAATATTTTGATTTTTATTATATGTAGTATTTTTAAAATTTACTCGTCCAATAAGTTCATCTAATGAATTTCCCTTAACATCTAAAGTAATTTCTCCTTTTAAACTTGCTATACTATCATTTTTAACAAAACCTAAAGAATTAAGATTTGCCAATTCTACTTTTGTCTTAATATCAATTACATCTTCTTTTTTAGAAATATCGGCAAGTCCCTCCAAAGACATTTTCAGGTTAGAATCTGAAACTCGCAAAGCCCCACTTAGCTTTTTGTCATCATAAGCTCCATCAAACCTAATATTTTTATAAGAATAACCTTTATACTGAATTTCTTTAATATCAGCTTGCATTATTAAGTCATCTAAACTACTCATATCCAACCCCTTACCTGTTATTTGAGCAGTAGTAGTTATTTTTCCTATCTCTTTATTTTTTAGAAAATCTCCAAGACGAAAATGATTTGTAACCAACTTGCCTCTATAAACCGCTTGAGATGGATTATCTAAGCCAAATATTCCTCCATTGACCATAATATCACCACCTACTGATGAATACATATCTGCTTCTATATCAATAGCTTTCGTAAAATAATCTGCTCGTAAAGTTCCTTCTAAAAAACCAAAATCTTTAAGCTCTTCAGGAATATTTTTTCCTAAAATTTCAGGCATTAAACCCACCAAATCTGAATATATTGTAGTGAATTTTGAAAGATTAACTGCTAAAACAATATCTTTATCACTGAAAGCATAAGTCATATCCACAAGACCTTTCAAACTTGTATTCTGATAATCAAGCTGAATATTACTTGCTGAAAAACCATTTAAGTGTCCTTTTACAACTCCTTGTATATCAATTACTTTATCTTCTGAAAAAACTTTTGCGAATCCGTTGATATCATCTGTACCAATAACAGAAGGACGAATATTAGCATTCATTTTTACTTTGTTAAGAAAATCTGAATAACTTCCATTTTTTGCAAAGAAATCAATATCTGCATCTATTTCAGAATAAGGAGTTTTAGCATATATTTTATCCAAACGTATTAAAGAATCTGAATAACAAAAATTCATCTTTATATCATTCACTTTCAGATGATTATCTAAAATCAATTTTCCTGAAAGAAGTTCTAAATTGATATTAGAATCATAAATTTCAAAGTTTGAAATATCTGTAAAAAGCTCATTTACATTAAGAGTTTCCGGATTTTGAGCATTATAATCTAATATTCGGAAACGACTTTCTTTCAAATGAATCTTTTTAGCTTTCATTATAAAAGGCTCATTACTTTTTGGACTTCCGTCTTCAAATTTTTCTATAAAAACATCTAAATTAGATAAAGAATCTCCTTTATAAGTTTTCATATTTAAAAATAAATTTTCTCCATTTATAGTAGAAAAGTATAAATTACCCTTTGAAAGTTGTTTCATATTCAATAATGGAGTTCGGATTTCTTGGGCAGAAATAAGGGTATCTTGGTGGAAATCTCGGATAAGAATTCCATCAAGAACTATCATTCCTGTTGGGCTAACAGACAATTTATCTATATGAATATCAACATTATAAGTTTCATTTACCCATTTTGTTGCAAATGAAGCCAAGAAACTCTGAATGGGAGGAAGTAATAGAAGTGTAAAAAGGAGAACTACCCCGAGTAGACTCCATTTAAAAACGCTACCTAATAGACGAAAAATTTTTTTAGCTTTCAAATTTTTTATTTTCATAAAAAAATTAATACCTTTGCACTTTATTATTTTTAAATAAAAGACAATATATCAACAACTTATATATAAAAATAATTCTCTTAAATACTTGATTTATAAGGCTACAAATATACAATAAAGTTTTATATTGAAAAACTATCAACTTTATTTTTTATAAAAGATTTTTTCTAAAAAACTACCTATAATTATAATATGAATGAAGATATATATATATTGGCAATAGAATCTTCTTGTGATGATACATCTGCCGCAGTTTTAAAGGGAGAAAAAGTACTTTCTAATGTAATTGCGAGTCAAAAAGTTCATCAAGAATATGGAGGTGTTGTTCCGGAATTGGCGTCAAGGGCACATCAACAAAATATTCTTCCTGTAGTTCATCAAGCCTTAGAAAAGGCTAATATTACAAAAGAACAACTTTCTGCAATTGGTTTTACTCGTGGGCCTGGCCTTCAAGGTTCTCTTTTAGTTGGTGTTTCTTTTGCTAAATCATTGGCGCTTGGGTTGGGTATTCCTCTTATAGAAGTAAATCATATGCAAGGACATATTTTAGCTCATTTCATTGATAATGAAGCAAATAAAAAACTTTCTTTCCCTTTTTTAGCAATGACTATCAGTGGTGGACATACTCAAATTTTGAAAGTAAATGATTATTTTTCAATGGATATTTTAGGAGAAACCCAAGATGATGCTGCCGGAGAAGCCTTTGATAAAGCAGCCAAAATATTAGGCTTGCCTTATCCAGGAGGTCCTCTAATTGACAAATATGCCCAGAATGGAAACCCTAAGGCGTTTATTTTTCCTAAACCAAATGTTCCCGATTTAAATTTTAGTTTTTCTGGATTAAAAACCTCTATTTTATATTTTATTCAGAAAAAAACAAAAGAAAATCCTAATTTTATAGAAGAAAACATTAATGATATTTGTGCTTCTATTCAATATACTATTATTGATATTCTTATATCCAAACTAAAAAAAGCTATTGAACAAACAGGAATAAAACAAGTAGCAATAGGTGGAGGAGTTTGTGCCAATTCATCTCTTAGAAAAGCCTTAAAAGATAATGAAAACAAATATAAATGGATAACTTTTGTACCTGATTTTGAGTTTTGTACAGATAATGCCGCTATGATAGGAATTGCTTCTTATTTTAAATATCTAAAAAAAGATTTTTCAGATATGTCTGTAACTGCTCAAGCTCGTTTTAATTTCAATTCTTAATTTTTTTATTAATTTATGAATATAGCTATTGTTTGCTATCCTACTTTTGGCGGTAGCGGTGTTGTTGCTACTGAATTAGGGCTTTATTTAGCTCGAAAAGGATATCAAATTCATTTTATTACATATAGCCAACCTGCCAGATTGGCTTTTTTTAACAGAAATATTCATTTTCACGAAGTTTATGTTGAAGAATACCCCCTTTTTCGTTATCAACCTTATGAATTAGCTTTATCTAGCAAGCTTGTTGAAATTGTTTTAGAGTATAATATTGATATTATTCACGCTCATTACGCCATTCCTCACGCTTATGCCGCTTATATGGCAAAACAAATTTTAAAAGAAAAAGGTAAAAATGTATCTATTATTACCACATTACACGGTACAGATATTACTCTTGTAGGAAATCATCCATATTATAAAACAGCTGTTAACTTCAGTATAAACGCTTCAGATGCAGTAACTTCTGTTTCTGAAAGTCTAAAAAAAGATACACTTCACTTTTTTGATATTAATAAAGATATACAAGTCATACCAAACTTTATTAATTTACGACCTAAAAATTCCATTTCAGAATGTAAACGTTATATGATTGCTAATGATGATGAATTTATCATAATGCATATCAGTAACTTCCGAAAAGTAAAACGAGTTGAAGATGTCGTGTATGTTTTTCAGAAAATATTAAAACATAAAAAGGCTAAATTAGTTATGGTGGGTGATGGACCAGAACGAGAACCTGCTCAGCGCTTATGCCAAGAACTAGGAATTTTAGAGAATGCTCTTTTTTTGGGTAACTGTTTAGATATTAACGAAATACTTTGTACAGCAGATTTATTTATTCTTCCATCAGAGTCTGAAAGTTTTGGTCTTGCTGCTCTTGAAGCTATGGCTGCGGGCGTTCCTGTTATTTCAAGTAATGCAGGAGGACTCTCTGAGGTTAATAAATATGGTTTTTCTGGATTTTTAAGTGACATTGGTGATATTAATAATATGGTTGAAAATGCTCTCTTGATTCTTGAAAGTCCTTATATTTTAAATAAATTTAAAAAACAAGCCTTTGAACAAGCCACATTATTCGATGAGAATAAAATTATACCTTTATATGAAAAATTATACCAAAAAGTACTGAACTTAGAATAATATTTTATATAAAAACTAACTTTTATCATTGTTTTTTTATTTTTTCATAAAAAGATCAAAAATAAGATTAAAATATCTTTTTTAAATAAAAAAAAATATATACATTTGCACCATTAAAATACTTAAAACTAAATTTTAATGAAAACATTAAGAGTAACGGTAGCTAGTATTGTTACTATGATGTTGGTTAGTTGTAATGGTGGCTCTAAAAAAGAAGGAGAAAACACGACAGTAGCAACTGAACCTCAAAAAGAAGTTCAAGCTACTCCTTCTGAAACTACAACTCCAGCAGAAAGTACAAACAACGCTACTAATCAGGACTTTATGAATAATAAAGGTATAGGTCCTGTAAAAAGTGTTAATCCTCCTTTAGCAGCAACAATAGACCAAGCATTGGCTGAAAAAGGTAAGGAATTATTCAAAATCAATTGTACAGCTTGCCATAAGCCTACGAAAAAATTCATTGGTCCTGCTCCAAAAGGTATTTTGGAAAGACGTTCTCCTGAATGGATAATGAATATGATTTTGAATCCAGAAGAAATGATAGCAAAAGACCCAATTGCTATGCAGTTATTAGCAGAAGCTAATGGGGCTCCTATGGCTAATCAGCACTTGAAAGAAGAAGAAGCAAGAGCTATTTTGGAATACTTCAGAACTATTGAGTAATCTTACTAAAAGTCTGTTTAGCAATCATTACTAAGCAGACTTTTACCCTATATTATTGAATTAATACATTTTTTAAATAAATTGTTTATGAAGACAAGCAAATTGTTAACTTTGGCAGTTGCTGGTGCTTTTGTTGTTGGATGTGGCAATAGCGACAACAAAAACGGCAAATCAGGGGCTATTGGTGCTTCTGATGCTGCATCTAGGGTATATGTAGAACCTGGAAAGCATGATGAGTTTTACGGATTCCTTTCAGGAGGATTCAGTGGGCAAATCGCTGCTTATGGACTTCCATCAGGACGCCTACTTAAAGTAATACCTGTTTTTTCACAAGACCCTGAAAAAGGTTATGGTTACAATGAAGAAACCAAACCTTTATTGCAAACAACTCACGGATTTATTCCTTGGGATGACTCTCACCACCCAGAACTTTCTCAAACTAATGGAGAAGTTGATGGTCGTTGGATTTTCATTAACGGAAATAACACTCCTCGTATAGCTCGTGTTAGCCTTAAAACTTTTGAAACAGAAGAAATTATTGAGCTTCCTAACGTAGGAGGTAACCACTCTTCTACTTTCGTTACTGAAAATACAGAATATGTTGTAGGAGGTACTCGTTTCTCTGTTCCTATTCCTCAAGAAGACGTAGCTATTAAAGATTACAAAGGGAAATTCAAAGGAGCTATTTCTTTCGTTAAAGTAAACCCTGAAACAGGAAAAATGAACATAGAATTCCAAGTGCTTATGCCTGGATTCAACTATGACTTGGCTCACTCTGGTAAAAATGCTTCTCACGGATGGGTATTCTTTACTACATACAACACAGAAGAGGCAAATACTTTATTAGAAGTTGAGGCTTCTCAAAATGATAAAGACTACATCGCTGCTATTAACTGGAAAGTAGCTGAAGAGTATATCAAACAAGGTAAATTTACTGAAATGAAAGCTCCTCACTACCACAATACTTACAGTGATGAAACTCACTCTGCTAAATCTGAAGTAGTTGAAACAGTAAAAATTCTTGATGCAACTCAACTTCCTGGTTTAGTATATTTACTTCCTACACCAAAATCTCCTCACGGAGTTGATGTTGACCCAACAGGAGAATACATTATTGGTAATGGTAAATTATCTTCTGACCTTACTGTTCACTCTTTCTCTAAAATGCAACAAGCTATTAAAGACAAAAAATTCGAAGGAGACAAATATGGTATTCCTATCATAAAAATGGATGATGTTGTAGCTGGTGTTGTAAAAAGTACAGGTTTAGGCCCTCTACACACAGAATTTGATGACAAAGGAAATGCTTATACTACATTCTTTATCTCTTCTGAGGTAATTAAATGGAAAGTAGGTACTTGGGAAGTATTAGACAGACACGCTACTTACTACGCTCCTGGTCACCTTATGATTCCTGGTGGAGACTCTAAAAAACCATTTGGTAAATATTTGGTTGTTATGAACAAAATAACTAAAGACCGTTACTTACCTACAGGTCCAGAGCTTTGCCAATCTGCTCAATTATTTGATATCTCTGGTGATAAAATGCAGTTATTGCTTGACTTCCCTACTATTGGAGAGCCTCACTATGCACAAGGAGCTCCTGCAAGTCTTATAGCTCCAAATTCTACAAAAATATATAAACTTACAGAAAACAAACACCCTTACGTAACTCGTACTGATGGAGACGCTAAGGTGGTAAGAGAAGGTAACAATGTTCATATTTATATGACTTGTATCCGCAGCCACTTCTCTCCTGATAATATAGAAGGTATAAAAGTTGGTGACAAAGTATACTTCCACGTTACTAACGTAGAGCAAGACTGGGATATCCCTCACGGATTCGCTGTTTTAGGTGCTCAAAATGCTGAACTTCTTATCATGCCAGGACAAACTGAAACTTTAGTTTGGGAACCTAAATCTGTTGGTGTATTCCCATTCTATTGTACAGACTTCTGTTCTGCTCTTCACCAAGAAATGCAAGGATATATCCGTGTATCTGCTGCTAATGCTAATACTCCTCTTAAATGGAGCCTAGGAGATTCTGATGAAGAATAATAAAATTTTATAACCCAAAAAGGCTGGTTTTTATCAGCCTTTTTTCAAATCTTAAAAATAATGAAAGCACGATTACTAATGATAGTAGCCTCTTTATTGCTACTTCTACTTTTTGTTTTTCCTATTTGGCAAATCAAATTGGAAGCACCACAATACCCTGAAGGTATTAATATGTATATTTGGATTAATGACATCAATGGTGATAAAAGTATATTTGCTGAAAGCGATGAGTTATCAGAGCATACAATTGAAAATATAAATTTATTAAACCACTACATAGGTATGAAACACATTAATGCTTCTGAATTTTGGGAATTTGCATACTTCCCTTACATTATTGGAGCTATGTTAGTACTTGGTTTAGTTTTTGCTTTTTGGGGTAAAAGAATATTATATTTAGTATGGGCTGGTATAATGGGAGTGCTAGGTGTATTAGGAATGTATGACTTCTATCAATGGGAATTTGATTATGGACATAACTTAAATCCTAATGCTCAAATCAAAATAGAAGGAATGGCTTACCAACCTCCTTTCTTAGGTGGTAAATGGCTCTTGAACTTCTATGCTGAATCCTACCCTGATTGGGGTACTATAGCTATGATTCTTGCTGGATTACTTGCTTTTGTAGCTTTTTTTATAGCTAGAAAAAAATAAGTGTTACCTAAAAATCATCTTGATCCTAATATTTATAATTTATCTTCAAGATGATTTTTATTTATTTTTCTGACAAATGTTTGCTGAAAACAACTATTAATATTTTACAAATAACACATTTTAACTCTTTAAATTAACTAAAAAATTATGAGAATGAAAAAAATATTTTTATTTTTAATCTTTGCAATATTATTGGCTTGTTCACCTACTCCTCAACCTATTGATTATGGACACGAAGAATGTTCCTTCTGTAAGATGACTATTGTTAGCCAACAATTTGCTGCTGAAATAGTTACGAATAAATCAAAAGCATTCAAGTACGACGCCATTGAATGTATGTTACAAGACCAACAGGAAAATGTAGCTTTACATTTAACCTGTGATTATCTAAATGCTGGCAATCTCATAGATGCTACGAAAGCTACTTATTTAGTTTCAAAACAAATAGAAAGCCCTATGGGAGGAAACTTAGCTGCGTTCTCTTCTTTAGAAGAAGCTAAGAAAATACAAGCTGAAAAAGGAGGCGATATTTATGACTGGGAAGGTATCCAAAAACGTTTTAATTCAGGACATTCTACCCCAAACCATAATGATAATATGCACGAACATTAAAATTCAAGTTATTATTTTATTTCATTTTTTAACTTGATTTATTCTCTTAACTAAAAGATTTTGAAAAAGATTTTTATAATTATACTCTTGTGCTTTTCTTATTATGGAGAAGCACAAACCATAAATGTATGTCGCGAATGCCCTATTAATAACATCCAGAAAGCCATACAATTAGCAAAAGAAAATGATACCATTGTTGTTCAAAAAGGCGTTTATCCTGAGCACGATATACTTATAAACAAAAGCATTACATTATTAGGAAAAGATAGACCTATTATCAATGGGCAATTCAAAGGTAATATTCTATTAGTTCAAGCACCAAATGTGACTATAAAAGGATTTAAACTTTCAAATGTAGCTTATAGCGCAACGTCTGAAAATGCATCTATCCGTATTGAAAAATGTAAAAATTTCCATATTGAAGATAATATTCTAGAGCAAATTTACTTTGGAATTATTATTTATAAAGGAAAAAATGGAATTATTAAAAATAATAAAATTTCAGGAATTCCTAAACAACAATATAACTCAGGAAATGCTATTCATCTTTGGAGCTGTGAGAATATTAAAATACTTGGAAATGAATCCTTTAACTGTCGTGACGGAATTTATATTCAATTCTCTTCTGCGTCAATTATTGAAAATAATTATAGTTATAACAATTTGCGTTATGGCTTGCATTTTATGTTTTCTAATGATAATGAATATCATAAAAATACCTTCAAAAACAACGGTGCAGGTGCAGCTGTAATGTTTTCAAAACGTGTTAAAATGACCCAAAATATATTCCAAGATAATTGGGGACCTTCTTCATATGGTTTATTATTAAAAGAAATTTACGATTCTGAACTTATAGGAAATACTTTTTTTCGAAATACTATCGGAATCAATGGGGAAAATTGTACCCGAATGAACTACTATGAAAATCGATTTTTAGAAAATGGCTGGGGAGTTCGTATAAAAGGTGGTTGCTATGAAAACCATTTTTGGGATAATAATTTTGAAAATAATACTTTTGATGTCGCTTATGATAATAGTGTAAATGATAATACTTTCAAAAATAATTATTGGAGTGACTACACTGGCTATGACCTAAATAAAGATAAAATTGGAGATGTTCCTTATCGACCTGTAAAATTATTTTCATATATTAGTAATAAAACTCCTGAAAGTATTGTTCTTTTAAGAAGTTTATTTATTGATATTCTTAATTTTTCTGAAAAAGTTGCCCCAGTTTTTACTCCTGAAAACTTAGTAGATGCAACTCCTAGAATGGAACCTTTTGTTAAAAAATAAAAGACAAATTTAATATTATCTAAAAAAAACGAATGATAGAATTTAAAAATATACACAAAAAATACGGAAAATTAGAAGTCTTAAAAGGTGTTAATTTTTCAATAAAAGATGGTGGAATTATTGCTATCTTAGGACCTAATGGCTCAGGAAAAACTACTTCTATGAAAAGTTTCCTTGGTATGGTTATCCCTTCAAAAGGAGATATTTTTTTCAATGGGAAATCTATAAAAAATGAATGGGCTTATCGTGAGCAAATTTCTTATTTACCACAAATAGCAAACTTTCCTAATAACCTGAAAGTTACAGAGTTAATATCAATGATTAAAGATATTAAAAAACAAGAATGCAATGATAAAGAACTTATAGAACTTTTCGGATTACAAAAACATCTTCATAAATCTCTTGGTAACCTTTCAGGAGGAACAAAACAAAAAGTAAATTTGGTACTTACTTTTATGGTTGATGTTCCGTACCTTGTTCTTGATGAGCCTACTTCTGGGCTTGACCCTATTGCTATTTTAGCTCTTAAAAAACTCATTATCAGAGAAAAAGAAAAAGGAAAAACAATCCTTATTACTTCTCATATATTGAGTTTTATTGAAGAACTTTCTGATGAAATTATCTTTATTCTTGAAGGAAATATTTATTTCAGAGGAACTCCTACAGAATTATTGGAAAAAACTCAAAAAACTGATTTTCAAGAAGCAATAGCTGAATTATTAAAAAACGAAAAATATGATTAAAATTATTAGATATACTTTTTTTGACCTTATCCGTAGTAGCTGGACTTATTTTTATTTTGGTTTTTATTTGTTATTGAGTATTATTTTACTTTTTCTTAACAACGATATTGCCAAATCTGTTATTACATTAATGAATATCATCACTATACTTATCCCTTTGATTTCTACAGTTTTCGGGGTAATGTATTATTATAATTCACGAGAATTTATAGAATTGCTTTTAGCTCAACCTATTCCTCGTAAAAATATTTTCTTAGGACAATATATTGGAATTTCTATTTCTCTGAGTTTGAGCTTAATTATTGGGTTAGGAGTACCTTTTTTAATATATGGTCTTGCGATTTCATCTGAAATTTTTAACTTTTTAATGTTGATTATTACAGGTGTTTTTCTAAATTTTATTTTTGTTGGTTTTTCTTATTTAATAGGGCTTTATAATGAAAATAAAATCAAAGGATTTAGTTTAGCCATTTTTGTTTGGTTATTTATGGCTGTTATTTATGATGGTTTATTTTTAGTTAGTTTTTTAATTTTTAAAGATTATCCATTAGATAAATTCTCTTTATTTGCAACACTTTTTAATCCAATTGACCTTTCTCGTATTTTAATTTTATTAAAATTAGACATTTCTGCCTTAATGGGATATACGGGAGCTATTTTTAAGAAGTTTTTTGGCTCTAATACAGGAGTTTGGATTTCTTTACTCACTTTATGTGTTTGGGTAGGTTTAATTATTTCTTTAATTATCCACAAAATCAAGAGAAAAGACTTTTAATAAAAATGATTTTTTGTTTTTCATAGTTATTGATTTTTAGGAGATTATCTTTATTGGTAATCTCTTTTTTTAATGAATAAAAAAAGCCATTCAAAAAATATTGAATAGCTTTTTATAAAAATAGTGAAAAATAGTTTACACATTAAATCGGAAATGCATTACATCTCCATCTTTTACAATATATTCTTTTCCTTCAACACGCATCTTTCCTGCCTCTTTTACCTTAGTTTCACTACCAAATGTTACAAAATCTTGATAGGCAATTACTTCTGCTCGAATAAAACCTCTTTCAAAATCTGAGTGAATAACTCCGGCTGCTTGTGGCGCTGTTGCTCCAACAGGGATAGTCCAAGCTCGAACTTCTTTTACTCCTGCTGTAAAATAAGTTTGTAAGTTTAATAATTTATAAGCTGCACGAATAAGTACAGAAGCTCCTGGCTCACTTAGTCCTATATCTTGTAAGAACATTTGTCTTTCTTCATAACTTTCAAGTTCTGCAATATCTGCTTCTGTTGCTACTGCAAGTACAATTACTTCTGCATTTTCTGTTTTTACAGCTTCTTTGACTATATCAACATATTTGTTTCCTGATACTGCAGAAGTTTCATCTACATTACAAACATACAGAATAGGTTTTGCTGTAAGCAACTGAAAGCCTTTTATTAACTCACTTTCCTCTTCATTTACTTCAACAGCACGAGCAGAAATACCTTGCAATAAAGCCTGTTGGAAACGTTTTAGAAGTTCTAACTCTTTTTGTGCTAATTTATCACCTGATTTTGCTGCTCGTGTAACCTTATCTAATCGTTTTTCAATAGTTTCTAAATCTTTGAGTTGCAACTCAATATCTATTGTTTCTTTATCTCGAATAGGATTTACATTACCATCAACGTGAACAATATTATCATTATCAAAACAACGTAACACGTGAATAATAGCATTACATTCACGAATATTTCCTAAAAACTGATTACCAAGCCCCTCCCCTTTACTTGCACCTTTTACTAAGCCTGCAATATCAACTATTTCAACAGTTGCGGGTTGTACACGTTCTGGATTTACAAGTTCTTCTAATTTTTCCAAACGAGCATCAGGTACATTTACAACACCCAAATTAGGTTCTATGGTACAAAAAGGAAAATTTGCACTTTGTGCCTTAGCATTTGATAAACAATTAAATAATGTTGATTTTCCAACATTAGGAAGCCCTACAATACCTGCTTTCATTCATTTTTTATTTTAAACGGCAAAGATACGGAGTTTTTTATAAATTACAAGTGTTTTTATCCAAAATAAATAGTTTTATCTATTTATCTACTTGCGTGGATGATAAGTATTTATTACTTCTCGAAGAAAAGTTCTATCTATATGAGTATAAATTTCAGTTGTTGTAATACTTTCATGACCAAGCATAAGCTGTATCGCTCTTAAATTTGCACCATTTTCGAGTAAATGAGTAGCAAAAGAATGACGAAAAGTATGCGGACTAATATTTTTTTGTAAATTAACTTTAATTGCTAATTGCTTTACAATAGTAAAAATCATAGCTCGAGTTAATTTTTTTCCTCTTCTATTAAGAAATAAAA
This sequence comes from uncultured Capnocytophaga sp., assembly GCA_937919265.1. Lineage (GTDB taxonomy): Bacteria > Bacteroidota > Bacteroidia > Flavobacteriales > Flavobacteriaceae > Capnocytophaga. The sequence continues at coordinate 12,918 of CALFOY010000368.1, forward strand.
TATCTGAAGATTCTTTTGAAACCTTTAGTTTATTTCTATAGTTATTAACGTAAATTAATATTATTTTTTGAGTATATTCACTAATAGGTATTAACCTTTGCTTATTTCCTTTTCCTGTTATTCTAATAAAATTTTCTTCAAAAAATAAATCTGAAAGCCGTAATTCTACAAGTTCTGAAACCCGCAAACCACAACCATACAGAGTCTCTATAATTGCTTTATTTCTATGCCCTTCATCAGTGGAAAGGTCTATACCCGATATAAGATAGTCTATTTCTTCAAGAGATAATGTATCAGGAAGTTTCATACCAAACTTTGGAGTATCAATATATTCCATTGGAAAATCTTCACGATAATTTTCAAGAATTATATATTTAAAAAAACTTTTCAAAGAAGATAATAACCTTGACTGAGAACGTGAATTTAAATTTTTACTTTCTTCATAAATAAATCCTCTCAAAGTTTCTGCACTTATATTTTCAGGATTTTCTTCTATATTAAACTCTGAAACATAATCTATAAGCTTTTGAATATCAAATAAATAAGAGACTACTGAATTATTAGACATTCCTTTCTCTATTCGTAAATAATATTCAAAATCTTTCAATATTGTTAGCCAATTCATACTTAATCTATACTAAAATAAAAAGCCTTACCCAAGAGAGTAAGACTTTTCTAAATAATATTTATTATGCCTAAAATATTTATTTATACATTACTTTTTTCACTGCTTTAACTACGTCTTGTGCATTAGGTAACCATTCTGCTAAAAGAACTGGTGAATATGGTGCTGGCGTATCTGCTGTTGTAATTCTTTGAATAGGAGCATCTAAGTAATCAAAAATATTTTCTTGTACTTGATAAGTAATTTCTGAAGACACAGAAGCAAAAGGCCAAGCCTCTTCCAAAATTACTAAACGATTTGTTTTCTTAACAGAAGTGAAAATAGTTTCCCAGTCCATAGGACGAATAGTACGCAAATCTATAATTTCACATTCTATTCCTTCTTTAGCTAATTCATCAGCCGCAACAAACGCTTCTTTTATTATTTTTCCGAAAGAAATAATAGTAACGTCTTTCCCTACTCTTTTTACATCAGCAACACCAAGCGGAATAATGTATTCTTCTTCAGGAACCTCTCCTTTATCACCATACATTTGCTCTGATTCCATAAAAATAACAGGGTCATTATCACGTATAGCTGCTTTTAGTAATCCTTTTGCGTCATAAGGAGTTGAAGGTACCACAACTTTGAGCCCAGGGCAATTTGCATACCAATTCTCAAATGCTTGTGAGTGAGTAGCTCCTAATTGTCCCGCTGAAGCTGTTGGCCCACGGAATACAATAGGAATATTGAACTGTCCTCCTGACATTTGTCTCATTTTTGCTGCATTACTAATTATTTGGTCAATTGCTACTAAAGAGAAGTTAAAAGTCATGTATTCAACAATAGGACGGCAACCATTCATAGCTGAGCCTACCCCAATCCCTGAAAAACCACACTCAGAAATAGGTGTATCTATTACTCGCTTAGGTCCAAACTCGTCAAGCATTCCTTTTGAAGCTTTGTATGCTCCGTTATATTCTGCAACTTCTTCACCCATTAAATATACAGATGGGTCTCTGCGCATTTCCTCGCTCATTGCCTCACATATGGCCTCTCTAAATTGTATTTTTCTCATTATTTCTAGTAATTTTTATATCTTATAAATTTAAGATTTTTTATTTTATACGGTGCAAAGGTAACAAATATTTTTTATTTCTAAACAAAATCAATTATTAATTTTGTTATAAAATCAATTTGTTCATCATCTAATTCTGTATGCATTGGCAAGGAAATTACTTCTTTTACCAATTGATTTGTTACAGGAAAATCTTTGTCATTATAACGTTCATCGGCATATGCTTTTTGAGAATGCAAAGGAATTGGATAATAAATTCCAAAAGGAACTCCTTTTTCTGTTAAATATTCAGCTAATGCATCTCTTTTGCCATTAATTATTCTTATTGTATATTGATGAAAAATATGAGACGTTTCCCCTTCTGGTATTTCTGGAACAATAATATTAGGATTTTGTTGTAATTTTTCAGAATATTTCTTTGCTGCTGCTCGTCTTTTTTGATTATAGGTATCCAAATGAGGCAATTTAGCACTTAAAACACACGCTTGTAAAGTATCCAAACGAGAATTTACACCTACCACATCGTGATGATAACGTATATACATTCCGTGATTTACAATTCCTCTAAGAATGTGAGCTAATTCATCATCATTAGTAAAAATAGCTCCTCCATCTCCATAACAGCCTAAATTTTTTGAAGGGAAAAAGCTTGTAGCCCCTACATTTCCAATCGTTCCTAATTTTTGTTTTTTACCATTTTTAAAAGTATAATCTGCTCCTATTGCCTGAGCATTATCTTCAATAATGAATAAATTATGTTCTTTTGCTATTTCTAAAATAGCTTCCATATTAGCTGGTCTTCCATACAAATGAACAGGAACAATGGCTTTTGTTTTAGGAGTAATAGCTTTCTTAATAGCCTCTATATCAATATTAAAAGTATCTTTTTCAACATCAACAAGAACAGGTACCAATCCTAAGAGAGCAATTACTTCAACTGTTGCTGCAAAAGTAAAATCAGCTGTAATAACCTCATCTCCAGGCTTCAATCCTAATCCCATCATTGCTATTTGAAGCGCATCTGTACCATTAGCACATGGAATAACGTGTTTTACTCCTAAATAATCTTCTAATTCTTTTTGAAAAGAATGTACTTGTGGACCATTTATAAACGCTGTGGATTCTAAAACTTGATTGAAAGATTTTTGTATTTGTTCTTTAAGAGGTTCATATTGCCCCTTTAAATCTACCATTTGAATTTTTTTCATACGCTGAAAATTATAATTTTATAAACTTTCGTTTATTTTATCAATATATTCTAAAACAGATTCTTTGCCTAATGCTGTCTCTGAAGAAGTTACAAAAAAAGGCGGAAATTCCTCCCAAGTTTCTAATACAACTTTTTGATATTCTTCTATATTTCTTTCTATAGCCATAGGTTTTAGTTTATCTGCTTTTGTAAAAATTATAGAGAAAGGAATTGCATTTTCTCCTAACCATTGCATAAATTCTAAATCTATTTTTTGAGGTTGATGCCTAATATCTACCAAAACAAAAGCTGAAATAAGTTGCCTACGTTTTAAGAAATAATCTGTTATGAACTTTTGAAAAACTTTTTTTACACTCTTGGAAACTTGTGCGTAGCCATAACCTGGCAAATCTACCAAAAACCAACTATTATTTATCAAAAAATGATTAATAAGCTGTGTTTTACCTGGTTTCCCTGATGTTTTAGCAAGTCCTTTATGGTTAGTAAGCATATTGATTAATGAGGATTTTCCAACATTGGAACGCCCAATAAACGCATATTCAGGGAATTGTTGTTTAGGACATTTTTCTACATTGGTATTACTTACTAAAAAAGTGGCTTGTTTTATTTCCATATTATATATTTCTGGCTATTAACCATTTATCTAAAATTTCATTAAATTCCTGAGGATGCTCCATCATTGGCGCGTGCCCGCATTTATCTATCCAAAAAAGATTGGAATCTGGAAGTAATTGATGAAACTCCTCAGCTACTTTTGGAGGAGTTACAGGGTCATTTGCTCCCCAAATAAGACAGGTAGGAGTCTGCATTTTAGGTAAATCTTTAGCCATATTATGCCGAATAGCACTCTTAGCGATAGCCAAAGTTTTTATTACTTTACCTCTATCATTAACCGTAGCAAAAACCTCATCTACAATTTCTTTTGTAGCTGTTTTGGGGTCATAGAATACATTCTCACATTTTTTTTTGATAAATTCATAATCTCCTCGTTTAGGGTAGCTATCCCCCATTGCACTTTCATAAAGTCCTGAACTTCCTGTAAGAATCAAGGCTTTCACTCGTTCAGGATGAAGTTTTGTAAGCAATAAACCAATATGCCCTCCAAGTGAATTTCCTAAAAGAATCACCTTATCAAATTGTTTGTATTCTATGAAACGATACACCCAATTAGTTAAATTTTTAACTGTTGTAGATAACAAAGGTAAATCATAAATAGGTAATTCAGGGATTACAACTTTGTATCTTTTTGAAAAAAACTTTATTACTTCTTCAAAGTTACTAAGTCCTCCCATCAATCCATGTAGCACCTGTCTCTTATACACATCTCCGAGCCCACGAGACCGTACTAGATCTCGT